>CACNMX010000009.1 GCA_902621675.1 uncultured Prochlorococcus sp.
AAACCCGTATTGGTAGAGCCACAGCGAAACAACAAGCGTAAATCCCTAATATCCGATAAAATCCATCCTCTTGTTTTTCTACTAAAGCATTTGTTAAATCTCTTGCAATGAATCCAATACCTGCGTTTATTCCGTTTACAGCTAAAAGCATTAATACAATTATCGCAAGGAATAACCAATGTAACCATCTACGGTTTTTTAATTGACGTCTTAAGCTAAAAAAGCTTCCTGATCCAATTAGAAATAATGCAGAGAAAAGTAATCCCCAACTCCCAGCCCAAATTGAATTGACAGTACTTACTACACCTCCGAAATACTTTTCAAGAAAAATTGGTTGAAAGCTTTCAAAAAAACTTATTATTCCTGTAAGACCAACAAGTACTACTCCACCAACACAAAATAAAAGAGAAATCAAGAGCCATATGAATTGGAATCCATTACATTGATCTATGGGAAGAAAAAAAGGCTGAGATAGCTTTCTTAATTTTTGTAATTGGTAAAGTATTTTAGATTTATTATTAACTGCTTTATTCATTACTCGACTAGTGTTATGAAATAAATTATAACTTTTAGCAGTCTATTGACCAAAGCCAATAAATGAAAGTGACCACTCAGGTAAATTTAAGTAATTCAAGACTGTTGCATCAAATTCATGAACTTTTGGAAAAGATTTATCTAATGCCCACCATAGTAGAAAAGGTAAATTAAATAAAATTTGTAATTGCCATTTATAAGTTATAACATTCCAAATTTTAATTAACTTAGTTTTGAGCGAATCATCCAGCTCTTCCCAATTTTTTGAAATTAAATTGAATAAATTTTTAGATTCTGTATTAAGGGACTCAGGAGTATTCATTTTGTTTTTATTTATTTATAACCCATTAATATTTCTTTCGAGAGTTTTAACCTGGAGGCCAATTCATTTTTCTTCCAGATAAAAAATGAATATGTAAATGAAAAACTGTTTGTCCCGATTCTGCTCCAGTGTTAATTACTGTTCTCCAATTAGTTAAATTTTTTGATTTAGCTATTTTGCTACCAACAAAAAGTAAATGCCCTAATAAATTTGAATCTTGCTCAATACACTCTAATAAACTGATTATTGGCTTTTTAGGAATCACTAAAAAATGTACCGGAGCTTGTGCTTGGATATCATTAAACGCAATACAAAACTTATCTTCATAAAGCTTATCGCAGGGTATTTCTTCATTAATTATTTTTTGAAATATTGTTGTTTCAGTCATTAAATTAATTAATTGAGATGACGTCTTTTTCGTTAAACCCTTCTTTTAAAAGTTCTTTGTTTAAATCATCTTTTGATGTAACTCTATCTACAAATAATATTCCATTTAAGTGATCCATTTCGTGTTGAATACACCTCGCCAGAAGTCCATCTGCTTTCATTTTACGTGGTCGTCCCATTTCATCTCTAAATTTTAATTTTATAGTTGATGGTCTCACTACATTCAAATAGACGCCAGGTATACTCAAGCAGCCTTCTTCGTATGAATTAAGGGTTGTTCCAAAGTCTGTAATTTCTGGATTGATTAATATTAGAGGTTCTGCTGCTGAATCTTCAAAATTTACATCTATAACAAGCAGCTCTTTGTTGATACCAATTTGAGGTGCGGCAAGTCCAATTCCTTTAGCTGCATACATGCTTTGAAGCATTTCTCTAGCAAGTTTTCTAATAGATTCGTCAACTTTAGTTATTCTTTTGGAATTTTGTCTTAATACATCATCACCAAGTTTATAAATGTCTAGAGATGGCTTACCTGGTTGTTCCTTTGCAATTTTTTCTGCGTTTCCATTTGTTCTTGACTTTTTTGCAAGTTGTGAAAAATGGTTTGCCACGTTAAAAAAAAAGGTTTTTACTTAAGAGTTTAGCTATAAAAATACTAGCACTTTAATTTGCATTCTTTATAGTTTTTTTAAATGAGTAATGATGATCAGTTAAAAGTTAGGAAAACTGTATCTAAAAAAAAATCTTATAAGGAATTAACTATTGTTAGGGATATCATTTTTTGGATTGATCTTGTTGGTGAAGGTCAAAATGAAAATGCTATTTTTGCAAGACCATTTAATGAAAAAGAGGCTTTTCCTCAGCAATTAACAAGTAAAAAATATTACATTAAAAATAACTTTCATGGATATGGTGGTAAATCTTATAAATGTATATATTTAAAAAATAATTTTTATTTGATATGGATTGATCAGATTACCAACGCATTATGGTTTCAAATTTTTAAAGAGGTAGCATCAAATTATAAGAGTCAAAAAAGATATCTAGATTCAGTTCAAGAACCGAGACAACTATCTAAATCAATTGATGGAAATTTCGACTCTTCATTTGTTATTTCTCAAAAAAATTTTTTGTATGGTATTTGTGAAATAAAAAATAGAGATTACTTATTTTCTTTAAACTTAAAAAAAACTAAACAAGATATTTACCGAATAAAAAAATTTAAAAATTTCGCTGGAGAATTATCTTCTAATACTTCTGTTAGCTTACTTTCTTGGGTCGAGTGGGATTATCCATTCATGCCCTGGGAGAAAAATGATCTTTGTTTTGCGCAAATTGACTTAAATGGAGAGATAACAAAAATAAAAAAATTCTCAGATAAGCTGATTAATGCCAATAAAAACGTTTCTTTTTTTCAACCTTATTGGATAGGTGAAACTCTTTTAGTATGTTCTGAAGATAGTTCTGGATGGTGGAACTTATTGTTTTTAGATGCTAGTAAAATTGAGAATATTATTATTAAAAAAAGAGTAAAGAGAAATTTTGTTGAATATGGGGTACCTCAGTGGGTCTCAGGAATAACATTTTTTTCAGGTGATATAAAAGATTTACTTTGTTTAGCAAAAAAAGAAAATAATTTAGTAGTTGAACAATATAAAGATCTACAATTCGTTAAAGAATTTTCTACTCCTTTTACTTCAATAAGTGATTTTAGTGTTTTTGAGAAGAAAGTAGTTTTGAAAGGTCATGGATCTGATTTTCTTGGAAACTTACTTGAAATTGATTGTAAAAAGGAACTTTTATCAAATGTTTTTGAGGAAATAAATGCTGAATATGTAAAAGATTATTCAAAACCTGAATCTTTTTGGTTTAAAGGTTTTGAAGATAAATCTACTCATTCTTTTTTATATAGACCGCTTGTGGAAAAATTTAGAAATCCACCGCTTTTTGTTAGAGCTCATAGTGGACCAACTTCATTTTTTGATGGATCATATAATCCTGAAGTTCAATATTGGACGTCAAAGGGTTTTTTTGTTGCTGAAGTCAATTATGGAGGATCATCAGGATTTGGCAAAGCATATAGAGAGAGGTTGAATTATAAATGGGGCATTGTTGATTCTTATGATTGCAAAGCACTAGCCCTTGAATTGATTAAATCAAATCAAGTAGATAGTAAAAAAGTAGTAATTTTTGGGAATAGTGCTGGTGGGTTAACTGCTCTGAATTGTTTATTATATGGGTCTATTTTTGCAGCAGCAATTTGTAAATATCCTGTTATTGATTTAAAGGATATGCATTACAACACTCATAGGTTTGAAAAAGATTATTTAAATTCTTTGGTAGGAAATTATGAAAAAAAATATAATGACTATATAAATAGATCACCGATAAATAATATTAATAAAATAAAAAAACCTATCTTATTGTTTCATGGAAAAAAAGATAAAGTAATTTCTTATAAACAAACTTTAAAAATTCAAGAAATTTTGATTCAGAATAATAAATATTCAGAAGTTATTTTTTTTGATAACGAAGGGCATGGGTTTAGAAATATTGAAAATAAAGAAGTAGTAATGCAAAAATCTCAGGAATTTTTAAAAAATGCTTTGAATATTTAAGAATTGATTTTTAGAAAATCAATAGTATCTTTTAATTTTTCTATAAACATATCAATTTCTTTCTTATTGGTTGTGAAATTCATGCTGATTCTAGCTGTTGATTTAATTCCAATGTATCTGTGAAGAGGTTGACAGCAATGGTGTCCACTTCTGATGCAAATTCCTTTTGAATCAAGAATTTCAGCAATATCATTAGAATGTATATTTTTTATATAAAAGGTGGCAAGTGAGGCTCTGTCTGGATCTTTTTCCGGTGATGGACCTATGATTTCAACATTTTCTATTGCACTTAATTTTTCAAATAAATATTTAGTAATATTCTTTTCATATTCATGAATTTCATTCAATCCAATAGTGTTTATATAGTTAATTGCCTCTGCAAGACCTATCGCTTCTGCAATGGCTGGAGTTCCAGCTTCAAATTTATGTGGTAACTCTGCCCAAGTACTTGTCTCTTCAAAAACATCTTGAATCATTTCTCCACCTCCAAAGAGAGGAGGAATTTTTTCTAGGATTTCTTTCCTTGACCAAAGGAAACCAATACCTGTAGGTCCGCAAAGTTTATGTCCTGATCCCGCTAAAAAATCTATATTAAGATCAACAACATCTAGTTTTTGATGGGCCAAACTTTGACATGCATCTATTAACACTAAAGAACCTTTTTGTTTAGCTAATTTAGTGATCTCTTTGATGGGATTACAGCAACCTAAAGTATTACTAACATGTACTAGACTAACGAGCTTAGTTTTAGATGTTAGTTTTGATTTAAAATCGTCTATATCTAATTTCCCATTTTTATCTATACCTATAAATTTTAATTTGCAATTATTTTTTGCTGCAACCATTTGCCATGGAACAATATTGCTATGATGTTCCATTATTGATAAGAGAATTTCATCGTTTTCTTTTAATGAAGATTCGCCCCATGATCTAGCAGCTAGATTGATTGCCTCAGTAGCATTTCTTGTAAAAATAATTTCTTTTGTTGAATTCGCTTTTATAAATTTGCTAATTAAATATCTTGCATTTTCAAATTCTTCTGTCGCTTTAGCACTTAATTGATGCGCGCCTCTATGTACATTGGCATTAAAGTTTCTATAGTATTCATTAATTTTTTCTAAGACTTGTATTGGTTTTTGAGTGGTTGCAGCATGGTCTAAATAAATAATTTGCTCACTACTTTTTAAGTTCCTATTTAAAAGAGGAAAGTCTTTCTTTGTTATTTCAGGAAAATTTTGAATTGTTTCCATTAATTTTCATTTAAAAGTTTATCAAGCAAATCCCATCTATCTTTTGAAACGGGAATAAATGAAATTATTTCTTGAAAGTAAGAACTTAATTGTAGTTTACTTGCTTCTGTTAATGTGATCCCTCTTGTTCGCATATAAAAAAGTTCTTCTTCATTTAGTTGTGAAATTGTAGCTCCATGTTTGCATTTGACATCATCAGCAATAATTTCTAATTGAGGTTTGGTATCTATTTGTGCGAAATTTGATAAAAGTAAATTTCTGCTCAATTGAGAAGCATCAGTTTTCTGGGCAATTTTCGGAACTATTATTGAACCTTCAAATATTGCATGTGATTTATCGTCAGCAAGTGATTTGTTAATTTGATCTAGAAATCCATTTGGCCCATCAAAGTCTATTTTTGTATAAGTAGAAATTTGTTCATCTTTTTTTGTTATTTGCATACCTTTAATATTGGTTTTAGCGTTTCCCTCAGATTGTTTGATACGAATTTCAAATCTTGCATAATTAAATTTGAAATGTAAAGATCCTAAATTGTATTCGCTATTTTTTTGTTGAATTACATTGAGAGAATTTAATAGATTTGATTTGTTTTCACCGTAAGAAACAACACCATGGTTTAGTGAACTATTTTCTTCTAAACATAAAAAAGTTGATTGAGATAATGAAGAGTTGTCTTTACCAAGATTTACTTGTAATAAATCAATTTCACAATTCTTTTCTAAAAATATTATCAGGGTTTTTGCGTTTAAAGAATTACTGGATGCGTTACTAAAGATTTCAATAGGGGGGATTTTTGAACCACTTATTTTTAATCCTAAGGTATTTTTTGAACAGTTTAAGGATAGATTTAGTAAATCACTCCAATTCTCGTTGTGATCAAAACAAGATATCTGTCCCTTGATATATTTAACTAATTTATCCTCACTAAGTTGCGTTATTGAATAATTTTCCTCTATTAAATTAATTGGGAAATTATCACCTATTACTAACCTAATAATACTTTGAGAAGTGTTCGGAAAAGGTGCATCAAAGTTTAGATCTTTTTCATTAACCGAGTAGTCTAAAAAGTTTGAAAATTTTGATTTATTTGAAAGTCTCCATTGTTCACTTTTAGGATTAGGGAGGGGACTCAATTGTAATTTATCTAGACAGATTTTTTGTATTTCTGATTGATTATCAATCGATTTATAAGCTTTTATTTTTTCAACAATTTCCATTGATTTAGGTCTCTTTTATAAAGTTATCGGTCCATTCATATCCTTTTCTTTCAAGCTCTAGAGCAAGATCACTTCCACCTGTTTTTATGATTTGTCCGTCTGACATGACATGGACAAAATTTGGTTCAATTTCATCTAATAATCTTTGATAGTGGGTAATAAGTATAATCCCAGTTTGTGTATTAGATATTTTTTTAATTCCTGATGCCACTATTCTTAGTGCATCAATATCTAAACCAGAATCGGTCTCATCTAATATTGCTATCTTGGGCTCCAGTAAAGCCATTTGCAGAATTTCATTTCTTTTTTTTTCACCTCCAGAAAATCCTTGATTTACACTCCTTGAAAGGAATGCATGATCCATTTTCACAATTTCCAACTTTTCTTTAACTAATTCTTCAAAATCAAAAGTATCTAATTCTTCTTTGTTGAGGAATTTCCTTCTAGCATTAGTTGAAACTCTAAGAAACTCAAGATTACTTACACCTGGAATCTCAATTGGATATTGAAAACCAAGAAAAATTCCTGATTGAGCTCTTTCTTCAGGTTCTAGAGAGTTGATGTTTTCACCTAAAAATTTTATGTCGCCATTTGTAATATTATACGAAGGATGTCCTGCAATTATTTTCGAAAGAGTACTTTTGCCACATCCATTTCTTCCCATAATGGCATGGATTTCTCCAGGATAGACAGTAAGTGAAACCCCTTTTAAAATAGGAAGATTATCAGTAGATGCAGAGAGATTTTCAACTTCTAAAATTGGATTTGATTCTTTCATTTTACTTTCCATTTCAGTTTAGAAATTGATTCATTAACCTACAGATCCCTCTAGCTTAAGTGCCAGTAACTTATCTGCTTCAGCAGCAAATTCCATCGGTAATTGATTAAATACATCTCTGCAAAAACCGCTGACCATCATAGATACAGCCTCCTCAAATTCTATACCTCTACTTTGGAGATAAAAAAGTTGATCTTCTGAGATTCTACATGTGCTTGCTTCATGCTCAATTTCAGAATTGGGTTGTTGAGAATTGATGTAAGGGAATGTATTTGCAGAAGCTTGATCCCCAATTAACATTGAATCACATTGACTGTAATTTCTTGATCCTTTAGCTTTTGTTCCCATTTTGACAAGACCTCTATAGCTATTTATTGAGTTGCCTGCACTGATACCTTTGCTAACAATAGTTGATTTGGTCTTAGGACCAATATGAATCATTTTCGTGCCTGTATCTGCTTGCTGAAGATTATTGGTGAGTGCCACCGAATAAAATTCTCCTACAGATTCTTCCCCTAAAAGTAGACAGCTAGGATATTTCCATGTAATTGCAGACCCTGTTTCAACTTGTGACCAGCTAATTTTACTTCTCTTGCCTAAGCATTTTCCTCTTTTGGTGACAAAATTAAAAATTCCGCCAATACCTTCTTCATCACCAGCATACCAATTTTGTACTGTTGAATATTTTATTGAGGCGTCGTCTAATGCTATTAACTCTACAACTGCTGCATGTAGGGTATTTGTATCAAACATTGGAGCTGTACAACCTTCTAGATAACTTACAGAACTTGATTCTTCAGCAATGATGAGTGTCCTTTCGAATTGTCCTGAATCTCCACTATTTATTCTGAAGTAGGAAGATAGATCCATAGGGCAGGCAACACCTTTGGGGATATAAACAAAAGAACCATCACTAAAAACTGCAGAATTTAATGCTGCAAAATAATTATCACTCGCTGGAACAACTGTACCTAAATATTTTTCAATCAAATCCGAGTGATTTTTTACTGCTTCACTAATTGAGCAAAATATAACTCCATGCTCAGCAAGTTCTTCTCTAAAAGTTGTGGCTATAGAAACACTATCAAAGACAGCATCTACTGCTACATTTGTGAGTTTTTTTTGCTCTGTAAGGGGTATCCCCAACTTGTCAAAAGTCTCAAGAAGTTTGGGATCAACTTCATCTAAACTAGAAATTTTCTCTTTTTGCTTAGGAGCAGAATAATAGATTATATCTTGATAATCAATTTGTTCGTATCCTAATCCTGCCCAATCGGGCTCTTTCATTTTTTGCCATTTTTTAAAGGCTTTTAATCTAAAATCAAGAAGATATTTTGGCTCTTCTTTTTTCTGAGAAATTAATCTTATGATGTTTTCATTTAATCCCTTTGCAATTTTTTCAGTTTCAATATCAGTAACAAAACCATATTTATAGGGCTCTTTTACTACATCTTTAACTAAATTTTCGTTGACCATGTTATCAAAAATAACTTATTACAATTAGCTTTATATACTTTAACGAAAGATATCCCCAATATTGTGTTTTTTTCCTTTATTAAAACTAAAAATTAATGTCTAATCATCTTGATCCCTTATCTAACCCTTTAAACATAGAAATTATTCAAGAAATTGATAATTTTGATCTGTCTATAATGCAGAAACATCATTTAAGAATACTCGCTCATTGCCTCCATATAATAAAAACTATTAAGCTAGAGAATAGTTTTGAATATCAAAATAAAAATCCACTGAGAGAATGGTGTGATAACCAATCTAACAAATTTGATGATAAAAAATTTAGTGATCTTTTTTATGAGCAGTTAGAATCAACTTCGAAAAAATTAAGTACTTTTTCAAAAAAAATTGGTAAAAACATTGAGGATTTAGAGATAAATGATCTAGTACTTTTAGTTGAACAACGCTAAAGTCCCTTTTAATTGATCCCGAAGAAAAAATATATTTTTGTTGAGTCGTTAACAAATTTAGGTAATAAAATTTAAAAAAAAAGAAAATTAATTTACATTTGAAGAAGATCTGAAAATTAATTAATTTCTTTGATACCAACTGTTTTGAAGATAAATATCAATTAACAGAATTTTTTAGTAGTCAGAGGATCCTGACGACAGGGCAAAAAGACACACGTTTCTCTCAAAAAAAGAACATACTGATCCCAAACAAAAACGGAGAATTTAAAGTGGCTGATGGGATCATGAATAAAGATCAATTACTCTCACTTACCCTCAGACAATTACGTCAAGAAGCAAGTAAACTATCAGTTCCTTTATACAGTCGCAAAACGAAAGCTGTTTTAGTTGATTTAATAATCAAATATCAAGAAAAATCTATCAACAAAAAATACATTACTTCACCTCAGTCAAAGCCTGAAGAAATTTTTGAATACAAAGTTGTCAACACTAGTGAGGATGTTAAAACGAATGTTGTTTTCCTACCCCGAGATCCAGATTGGGCTTATGTATTTTGGCAAATTTCTGATGCTGATAGAGAAAAAGCACAATCGTTGGGAGCCAATAAATTGTGCTTACGATTATTTGATGCATCCGGTTCTGAAGGAAGTAATTTGAATCAAGGAACACTAAGAGAGATAGCAGTTGATAGTTACAGTACAGAGTGGTATTTGCCAATCCCACTTGCAGATAGAGACTATAAAGTTGAATTGGGTTATAAATATGGTTTTAACTGGATGTCATTGGCATTCTCATCTATAAGCCACGTTCCTGGCTCTCATCCTTCTGAGCAAATTCTTGACAAATTTGTACCTTTTAATTTGGATTCTACTTCTGAATCAATTCCAGATATTTCAAATCCTGTTGTTTCAGAACAAAATGGTATGCATGAAAGGTTATATCAAGCAGCAACCAATATTCCTCTTAAAAGAAAAGTTGGTTCTGAGGAATTCATGGAAAACCTAAATTCAACAAATCTTAATGATAATCTCACAGACTCAGGCGCTGGTAAATGGTCTTCAGGTTTAAATGACTCTGGAAGTGGAATTGTTAAAAATAGATCTTTTTGGCTCGTTGCTGATGCTGAATTAATTGTTTATGGAGCTACAGAGCCTTCTGCAAAACTGACAATAGGTGGAGAAGAAGTGCCCCTTGCTGCAGATGGTACTTTTAGAATTCAAGTTCCATTTAGAGACGGGACTCAAAAATATGATATTAAAGCTGTTGATGTATCGGGTGAGCAAGAAAAAAGTATATCAATGATATTTGATAGAACTACACCACTTGACGATACTAATGAAAAAGATAATGCTGAGACTGAATGGTTTTAATAAATTAAATTAATGCAAAAAAAAATTGTAGCTTTTACCCCATTATTTGGTGCATTAACGTTTCCATTAATAGTTCCAATTACAATTTCTAAATTTGGTGTTAACTATGGAATTCTGAGTGCATTATTAATTTCTTCATTATGGTTTATCGCTATGTTAAGAACTTCCGAAATGCCTCATTAATTTAGTTAGATTTCTGGAAGTTTCTTAAAAATATGAATCAAGTTAGTGAAATTAATATCAATTATCCTTTTCTAGATCAGAAACCAGGTACCTCTGGATTAAGAAAAAGTACTTTAAAATTTCAGGAAGAACATTATCTAGAAATTTTTATTGAAGCAATTTTACAATCATTAGAAGATTTAAAAGGTTCAACATTAGTAGTTGGTGGTGATGGCAGATATGGCAATATTGAAGCAATAGAAAAAATTGTTCAAATATGCATTGCTCATAAAATTCAAAAGGTTATTGTTCCAAAATACGGTTTATTATCTACTCCTGCGACATCAAATTTAATTAGAAAAGAAAACGCTATTGGTGGAATTATTCTTTCTGCAAGCCATAATCCTGGTGGGATTGATGGGGACTTTGGAGTGAAATTGAATATCTCTAATGGTGGCCCAGCTCCTGAGATAATTACTAATAAGATTTTTAAGGCTTCACAATTACTAACTAGTTATAAAATTTGTAAAATTCAATTACCCGATTTTTGTGAATATGGAACTTATCATTACGACGAAACAACCTTAGAAATTATTGATGGATTAACAGATTATTCTAATTTGATGGAGAATATTTTTGACTTTGATCAAATAAGTGATTTTTTAAAAAAAGACTTCTCGTTAATCTTTGATGCAATGAATGCGGTTACAGGTCCATATGCAAAAAATATTTTTGTTGAAAAAATGGGTCTTGCACCTGATTGTGTCATGAATGGTACCCCGTTAAAAGATTTTGGAGGTTTACATCCTGATCCTAATCTTACTTACGCATCCCACTTGGCTGATTTGTTATTAAATAAAAAATCTTATAGTTTTGGTGCTGCATGCGATGGAGATGGAGATAGGAATATGATTTTAGGAAGTGGATGTTTTGTAAATCCTAGTGATAGCCTTGCAGTTATCACTGCTAACACAAAATGTGTCCCTGGTTATAAAGATGGTATTTCAGGTGTGGCTCGATCCATGCCAACCAGCTCAGCGGTTGATAATGTCGCTCGAGCATTAAATATACCTTGTTTCGAGACACCTACTGGCTGGAAGTTTTTTGGAAATCTTTTAGATTCTAATTTAATTACTTTGTGTGGAGAAGAAAGTTTCGGAACAGGTAGTAATCATGTAAGAGAGAAAGATGGACTATGGGCAGTTTTGTATTGGTTACAAGTTTTAGCTGCGAAAAAATGTTCGGTAAGTGATTTGATGCAGAATCATTGGAAACAATTTGGTAGGAATTATTATTCAAGACATGATTATGAGGCAATTCCCTCAAATATTGCTAATCAAATTTTTGGTAATCTAACTTCTATGCTCGAGAATTTAAAAGGAAATAGTTTTGCTGGCCATTTAGTTAAAGTTGCAGATAACTTTTCATATTTAGATCCCGTTGATAATTCCATAAGTGAAAATCAAGGTTTAAGATTGGTCCTTGATGATAATTCTCGAGTAATTGTGCGCCTTTCTGGAACTGGAACTAAGGGTGCAACATTAAGACTTTACTTTGAGAAATTTTTCGATCCTCAACAGAATCTTTCGTTAAATCCTCAGATCGCTTTGAAACCTCTAATAGATGATTTAGATACTTTATTGAACATTTCAAAACTTACTCAAATGGAAACTCCTACAGTTATTACATAGAATTGAAAGTAATGATTTTTTGATTTTATTCATATGCATTCAGAAAATTTATTTACTAATTATTCTCAAATAGAAAACAATGCACCTTTGGCAGATAAATTAAGACCAAAGAATTTGGAAGATTTTTTTGGTCAACAACCAATCCTGAATGAGAATTCACTTTTAAGAAGTGCAATATTAAACGATAAGATTAGTAATTTTATTTTTTTTGGCCCTCCGGGTGTTGGAAAAACTACTCTAATTGAAATTATCTCTTTTAATACGCGGTCAAAATTAATTAAGTTAAATGCAGTATTATCAAGTGTTAAAGAATTAAGAAATGAAATCGCTAATGCAAAAGATAGATTAATAAATTCCAAAAGAAAAACAATTTTATTTATTGATGAGGTTCATAGATTTACATCAGTTCAGCAAGATGCTTTATTACCTTCAATAGAAAATGGAACTATAACTTTTATTGGTGCTACAACTGAAAACCCTTTCTTTGCTGTTAATAAAGCGCTTGTTAGCAGGTCTCGTATTTTCACACTAATTCCCTTGGCAGAAAATGATTTGCAGAAAATAATACAAAAAGTCATTACTTACTATTCAAAACAAAAAGATTCAAAAAAGGTTTATTTAACTCAAGATGCTATAAGTCATTTAATTAAATTTTCTGGCGGAGATGCAAGGACATTAATCAATGCCCTAGAAATGGCCATAGAAACAACTGCTGAAAATAATGCTAAAGAAATCAACATTAATCTCTCAATAGCAGAGGATGCTCTACAAAAGAAAAATATTGTTTACGATAAAAATGGTCAAAATCACTACGATGTGATCAGTGCCTTTATCAAAGCTATAAGAGGTTCTGATCCAGATGCAACTTTATTCTGGCTTGCGAATATGCTAGAGGCTGGTGAAGAGCCTAATTTTATTTTTAGAAGATTACTTATATCTGCCAGTGAAGATATTGGAATAGCTGATCCTAATGCCATAGTAGTTGTACAATCCTGTTGTGATGCTTTTGATAGGGTTGGTTTTCCAGAAGGATTATATTTTTTAACGCAGGCTTCTTTATATTTAGCTATTTCTCCAAAAAGTAATAGTACGAAAAGTATCTTTAAAGCAATTGAAACAATCAAATCTACCAATGCTTTTGATGTACCACTTCATTTAAAAAATAATTCTAATAGTTATATAAATCCTCATAATTATCCAAATAATTGGGTAGTACAAGAATATCTTCCTAAATCTTTAAGAGGTTTAAAAATATGGGAACCAAATAATAATGGATGGGAAAAAACTCAATATGAAGAACTTCTTAGAAGAAAAGAAAATTAAAAAATTTTCGAACAACAAATAATCTCAGGATTAAAATAAGTTCTTTCTTCGTAGGCTAAAGCGATAGTCCAATTATGGAAGTTAATCTGTGAATAATTTAAATGTATATTTTTTTTCTGATGAATTAACTCTTTAGGCTTTTCAAAAAATTGCCAATATTTAATGTCTTTAGCTATTTTTCCATGATCCCATTTTATAGCCGCTTCAACAGCACACCATTGATTTAATATCATATTTTTTGTTAAATAATTATTATGGTTTGATTTATTGGTATGAAAAAAATATTTTTTTGCAAATTTTATATGGTTAAAATCTCTATCTGTTCTCTCAATATCAATCCCTATTTTGCCTTTATGCCAGACTATAGTAATGGCATCTTTACAATGACTTAAACTGATATTTCCCATGCCAGAGGGTAAACTTGGAGGTTCTCCAGGTTGAGCATTAATTGGAATTTCTAGGGGGTCTAAATCAAAAAGTGTTGAAAGTGATCGGCGCAAATAAGATCTTGTTTCTAAGAAGATCTTTGATCTTGAATTTGTTAAGTTTTTTGCAGTTTTAATTTCTTCTGTAGTTGCGACATCTTGCACACCTTTTATCTCATAAAACCAAATTTTTGGTATTTTATATTCATACTCATTTAATAATTTCAATGGCTCTTAGTGTTGGCGACAAAGCACCAGAATTTAAATTAAAAGATTCTTTTGAGAAAGAAGTTTCTCTTAGTGATTTTGCAGGTAAAAGAATAATACTATATTTTTATCCAAAAGATAATACTCCAGGATGTACAAAAGAAGCGTGTAATTTTAAAGAGAATTGGGATTTACTTCAAAAAAATAATATTGTTGTGCTTGGTATTAGTAAAGATAATGCATCCTCTCATCAGAAGTTTATAAAAAAATTTAATTTACCTTTTATTCTTTTAACTGATCCTGAACCTTTCAAAGTTTCTTCTGATTACGATAGCTATGGACTGAAAAAATTCATGGGAAAAGAATATATGGGAATGATGAGAAATACTTTTTTAATTGATACTGAAGGTAATATCGAAAAAATTTACTTAAAGGTAAAAGCAGCAATAATGGCTGATCATATAATTGCAGACCTTGGGTTAAGCTAATTTTTTATGGACAGGCGGTGAATAATCATCCCCTCCATAACTAAATTGGGAGCATTGATAATATTTTCTTTTTGAGTCTTTAGAGATTTTGTGATTAATTGAGAGTCTCCCCCACAAATTATTAAAATATCCTTTTCGGGATTAAATAAACTATTAATTACGCCAGTAAGAGAGTTGATTACTCCTTTTAAAATTGCTTCTTCTGTATTAATTAAAAAATCTTTGATAGGAATATCATATTTATTGGGGACTTTAAGATTTTTTGTATTTTGTTCCATTGATTTTAATTGTGTTAGAAAACCTGGAAGAAGTTGACCTCCAATAATGGATCCATTTGAATTCAATTTTGTTATTGATAATATTGTTCCAAAATCTGCAATTAGCAAATCTTTTTTGAAAGGGTTTTCAATAATTTTAAAAGCAGCAATACAGGCAAGAGCTCTATCAACTCCAAAATAATCAGGAAGATTTGATAATTGGATATCTTTAGTTTTTATTTCATTTTCTTTTTTCAGCAAAAAATTTGGAAGTTTTCCTACAGAAGCCCAAATTAATTGATCAAGATCTATATTTTCGGGAACTTTTTGCTCTTTTTTGGTATGGAAGAATTTAGATTGATTTTTAGAATATTGAGCCCAATGAAGCCTACTATTGCCTACTAATAAAAAATTTATATCTGAGACCATTGTTCTATGATCAATTTAATTATTAGTGTGAATTCCACATTCTTGTTTAATCCCTCCAAATCTTGCATCCCTGCCCTTCGTTTCAATACCATCAGGACTGCTTGAATGCCAATCTCCTACAGAAGAATAACCTTTGATGAAAAGTGGATGAGCAGGTAATTTGTTCTCTTCCATATAATAAAAAATATCTTTATTTGTCCAATTTAATAAAGGTCTTAGAGAGAGTCTTTGACGAATTACGTCTATGAATTTCATTTTTTTTCTATTATCTGTTTGACTTGATCTAACACCGCTTGCCCAGCAGGAAATATCATATTTTTCTAGACCATTTTCTAAAGGTTTTATCTTTCTCAATTCATGATACTTATCTAAATCACTCTCTTTTTTTGTTTCCCAAAGTTTTCCGTATTTAGCCTCCATTCTTGCTGGAGATAATTCACTTTGCAGAACTTCAACTTCTAAGGATAAATTATCAATAAGCTTTTCAGCGTAATGGTATGTTTCTTGAGGAAGGTATCCTGTATCTATCCAAAATATTTTGATTTTTTTTTGTAGAGATAATTTGCTGACCATATCTAAAAGGACTGATGACTGTATACCAAAACTTGTTGTAATAGCAAATTGTTTATCAAACTTTTCATAACCCCACGTAAGCATTCCTTGAGGCTTCATATCTACAAGATCTTGATTATATTTCCTCAAGTTAGTTTGAATATCTTTGTGAATTTTTTCAATCATCCTTCAGTTTGATTATGAGTTTAATTTTATTTCGCTCAATTTAAAAATTATTCGTATAGTTTAATAATACATTTACGCATAACAATATTTCTCTAATGAAATCAATACAAAAACCAATAGTAATAGTTGGAGCAGGTTTTGCAGGTATGACATTTGCTTTGAATTTAAAGAATCTTAATCCTTCTTTACCGATTCTTGTGGTTGATTCTGAAACTAACTTTATATTTAAACCTTTAATGTACGAAGTTTTAAGTAAAGAGATAAGAAGTTGGGAAGCCACCCCAAAATTTGCAAATATTTTTTCTGATGCGGGTATAACTTTTTTAAGAAATTGTTTAACCAAGATTAACTTCAAAGAAAATATTCTTGAATTTAGTGATGAATTAAAATTAAGTTTTCAATATCTCGTTATCTGTACAGGATCTATTCCAAATAGTTTTTTGATAAAAGGTGTAGATGAAAATTGTTATTTTTTTAATGATGTTCACGATTTAAATAAATTAAATTCTTTTTTAAAAAAAACACAAGATACTGCGGTGCATAAAAAGTTATTTATAGTTGGAGGTGGTCCCTCCGGTATAGAGTTGGCATGCAAAATTAATGATATATTTACAGACCAATTTGAAATTAATGTAATAGAAAAATCAAACGAAATCCTAAATAAAAACAAAATTTTTAATAGAGAACAAGCAGAGAAGGCATTAGAAAAAAGAAAAATCAAAGTTCTTTTGAATTCCACAGTTAAAGAAGTCTCAAAAACTAAGATTACTATTTCTAGTGAGGTTGGATTAACTTCCTTGGATAAAGATATTGTTATTTGGACAGCAGGTGTTAAACCTAATTTGTCTTATTTAGAAACTGATCAAATAACAAAAAAATTTGGACGAATTTTAGTTAATAATAATTTGCAAATAGAAAACCATAAAAACTGTTTTGCTATTGGTGATATTTCAGTTATTGAAGGAATGGAGGATTTACCCATAACTGCTCAGGTCGCTATGCAGGAAGGAAATCATCTTGCTAATAATTTAGAACTTTTAATTCAAGGAAAAGATCCTTTACCCTTTGAATTTCAAGATAACGGTGAAATGATTAGCTTAGGAATAGGCGAAGCTTCAATTTCTGGGCTTGGGTTTACTTTATCTGGGAAATTGGCTTTTGAGGCAAGAAGACTGATATATGCTTCCAAGTTGCCTGATATTACAGAAAGTTTAAAATCTGCATCTTCATGGATATTCCAAAAAAAATCTATTTTTAAAAAGTTTCTTAAAAAAGATTATTCGAATTAAACTTTTTTGAAATATTGTTTTTGGGTATATTGAGTGAAATAAGTTTTGTATGAATTTAATTGCAGTAGTTAGTAATAATTTTAATGCGTTTATAACGGTAGTTGTTTTAATAATGTCAATCATTTTGTTTATTAAAAATACTATTGCACCAGAATTGACTGGTTTGTTATGTGTCGGAATATTTATATCTACAGGGGTTCTTTCTCCTGAAAAAGCTTTAGCTGGATTTGGTAGCCCTTCTTTAATTACCCTTATGGGTTTATTTGCAGTTTCCTCAGCATTATTTAAAAGTGGTGCCTTAGATAGAGTAAGAGAATTGATTTCTTCTGAAAATATTCGAACTCCAAGGAAATTAATTTCTTTAATAGCTTTTTTGATTGCTCCAATATCTGGAATTGTACCTAATACTCCAGTAGTTGCATCTTTGTTACCTTTGATTGAAAATTGGTGCGAGCGAAGAAATATATCACCATCAAAAGTTTTATTACCTCTTTCTTTTGCTACTTTACTCGGTGGAACTCTCACATTATTAGGCAGCTCAGTAAATCTTCTTGTAAGTGATATTAGTCAACAATTAGGTTACGGAGGTTTGGAATTATTTAGTTTGACTTCAATAGGAATTCCTGTATGGCTGATAGGTACAACCTATATGATTCTAGTTTCTGACATGCTTTTACCAGATAGAGGGAGAGATAAGGAGTTTATTAAAAATGGTGATATGAATATATATTTTACCGAAGTTACTATTCCTTCTACATCAGAATTAGTTGGACAATCTGTCAGAAATAGTAGATTGCAAAAACGATTTGACGTTGATGTTCTTGAATTGCAACGAAATGGAAAAGTTATTCTTCCTCCTTTGGCTGATAGAAAGATTGAACCGGAAGATAGATTAATAATCCGCGTTACAAGGGCAGACTTATTTAGGCTTCAGCAGGAACATACTATTCTCTTGGGAGAAAATAAAACATCGTTCGATGGGCCTAATGTTTTCTCAGATGATGAAAGTACTAAGACCTTTGAAGCCTTGTTACCAGCCGGTTCAACTTTAGCCGGTGCAAGTTTGAGAGAATTAAGATTTAGGCAGCGTCATAATGCAACAGTTTTAGCGTTAAGAAGAGGTCAGCAAACTGTTCAGGAGAGATTAGGCCAAGCTGTTTTAAGGGCTGGAGATGTTTTATTATTGCAAGCACCGCTAGATTCAATAAGAGGTTTGCAAGCTAGTAATGATTTGCTTATTTTAGATCAATTCGAAGATGACTTACCTTTTTTGATAAAAAAACCTATATCGATTGCAATTGCAATAGGAATGGTGGTTTTGCCTTCGGTTTCTAATATTCCATTAGTAGGTTCAGTTCTTTTGGCAGTGATTGCAATGGTTGCTTGTGGATGTTTAAGACCTGCAGAGATACAAAAATCAATTAGGTTAGACGTTATTTTATTGCTGGGATCTTTATCATGTTTTAGTGTAGCTATGCAGATAACTGGATTAGCAGATGTAATTGCAGTTAATCTAAACTTTGCCCTTAACGGAATGCCTCTTTATTTTGCACTAGTCGTAATTTTTGTATCTACAGTTATTCTTACGCAATTTATAAGTAATGCTGCTTCGGTTGCTTTGATTTTGCCTGTTGCTATTGAATTCTCAAATGTTTTAGAAATTTCACCAAGCGCTTTAATAATGCTTGTTTTATTTGGTGCAAGTCAATCTTTCTTGACTCCAATGGGTTATCAAACAAATTTAATGGTTTATGGTCCCGGAAGATATAGATTTTTTGATATCGCAAAATACGGCGCAGGATTAACACTTATAATGTCATTTACCGTGCCAGCATTGATAATTTTAAATTACGGGTAATATCGTGAAATTCACAAGCAAGGTTTATAAGTTAAAAGATGCTTACAAAAAGCTATCAGTTCCTCAATTTACTATTGTTACAGGCTTGTTTATTATTTGCCTTGGAACTTTAATTTTGAGCTCTCCATTATGTTCATCTTCAAAGGTTGGTTTGTGGGAAGCATTTTTTACATCTACTTCTGCAATAACAGTTACTGGCTTAACCATAATAGATATTGGTGTTGATTTAAATTTCTTTGGCCAAGTTTTCTTAGCTTTTATGCTTTTATCAGGTGGTCTAGGATTAATGGCCATTACAACATTTTTACAAGGGTTTGTTGTGAAGGGAACAAAGCTAAGGACCAGATTAGACAAAGGAAAGACTTTAGATGAATTTGGAGTTGGAGGAATTGGTAGAACTTTTCAAAGCATTGCTATTACTGCGATTATTATCATATCTTTGGGCGCAATTGTCTTATATTCTTTTGGATTTGTAGACATTCAAAATAATTGGGAAAGACTATGGTCCTCGATTTTTCATAGCATTTCTGCATATAACAATGCAGGATTTTCGTTAATGTCAAATAGTCTTCAAGACTATAGAACAAATTATTTGGTGAATAGTGTTTTTGTTTTTCTCATTGTTATGGGTGGATTGGGTTGGCGGGTTATTGATGATATTTGGAGTCATAAAAAAAATCTTTCTTATAAGAAATTAAGCCTTCATTCCAGACTAGTTATTAGGACAAGTTTGTCTCTAATATTGTTCGGATCGTTTGGATTCTTTATCACTGAATCACTGCTAAATAGTCAATTTTTTAATGATTTAAATTTGTTTGAAAGGTTAATGTCATCTATTTTCGAAACAGTTAGTGCAAGAACTGCAGGCTTTACAAATTTTCCGATTTCTTTGAACTCTATCTCAGATACAGGACTTTTATTATTAATGACGCTTATGTTTATTGGAGCAAGTACAGGAGGTACTGGCGGAGGTATAAAAACGACTACATTTATTGCTTTAATGGCTGCAACTAGATCAACTTTAAGAGGTCAGAAAGATGTAATTATTAGCAATAGAGTAATTTCAGATAAAGTTATTCTAAAGGCAGTTGGAATCACAGTTGGATCTTTGCTTTTTGTTCTTTTAATGGCAATGTTGCTTAGCACAACTAATACTTTTGTTAAAAAAGAATCATTCACATTCCTAGAAATTCTGTTCACTTGCATATCTGCATTTGCAACAGTTGGTTTTGATATTGGTTTAACCGCAAAATTAAATCATTTTGGTCAATTTATTCTTATTGTGGGTATGTTCGTGGGCAGACTTGGGATCCTTTTACTTTTAAGTGCACTTTGGCAAGCTCTTTATAGGAGTAGAATAGATAGACAAAAGAGAATTGGCTATCCTAGGGCTGATCTATATGTTTAGAATTGACTGAGTTTTATTATGGCTGATTGGTGGCAGTGGTCTCAAAAGAAAGAAAATGAAGCACTCACTTTTGCAGTTGTTGGAGTTGGAAGATTTGGAACCGCTGTTTGCAGAGAACTTATTAGTAATGGTGCTGATGTTTTGGCTGCAGATTATTCGGAAAAAGCTATTGACGATTTAAGGCAATTAGAACCTTCGATAGAAGCGAGAGTGGTAGATTGTACTGATGAAGAGTCTATGAAGGAATCGGGAATTCTTGAAATGAATACTGTTGTAGTGGGTATTAGTGAACCTATTGAAGCAAGTATAACTACAACTCTTATTGCTAAAGATAGTGAAGGAAGCAAAGTGAAAAGAGTAATAGCGAGAGCTACCAGTGACTTGCACGAAAAAATGTTAAAAAGAGTAGGTGCAGATAAAGTTGTTTTCCCATCTAGGATGCAAGGAGAAAGATTAGGTTTAGAACTAGTAAGACCAAACCTAATCGAAAGATTGGAACTAGATAATCAAACTGGTATAGATGAAATTACTGTTCCAGAGGAATTTATTGGAAGATCTTTAAGAGATTTAAATTTGAGGAAAAATTATTTGGTAAATGTTCTTGCTGCAGGACCTGCTGAAGAGTTAACAGTTAATCCTCCAGCAAAATATATTTTGGAAAGGGGAAATATTTTGGTAGTCATGGGTAAAACTGTAGATTTACAGAAATTGCCTCAAAATTAATTATTTTTAATCAGATTTTTTAAAGTATCTAATCCTTTGAGGGGCTCTGTTTAATCTTCTGACGCTTTGCTTTTCAAGTTCATCTCTAAATTTACTAGTATTAAAATTATTTTCTGAAACTGTTGATTTACTTTCTTTTTCGAAATATTTTTTTATACCCTCTTGAATTAACACTTTTGCCATGTTACTAACTGTCCTAGATTCATTATCAGCCAAAATAGTTAATTGCTCACATATTAATTCTGGTAGAACTACTTGAATTCTGGGGGATTTAGGCTTCCCATTAGTTGAGTTTTGGCGGGTAGCCATGAGTCAAAGTTGATAACTGTTACTTATTAGTATACACAGTTAGTCAAGGATACTATCTTTGTGTATATTATTAGTAAGGAATTTTATGTCCCTATCAATTAATTGTTTTATTGTCCCATGAAAAATTCAAGAAAAATTGATTCTCCTAAAAGGTCCATAATTGATAAACCGAAAAAAAGATTAGTCAATTCTGATTCTCACGATAATGAAAATAGTGACGTTTTGGTATCAGCTGTAATTAGTCCATATTTATTAACTCATCTTCACCATATTCTTCAGCAGTCTGAGTTTTATGCGCAAAAAGATGGTAGAAAATCTCATGCAGCTAACTTTGCGAAACTAAGAAAAGTCTTATGTTTAGACGCAAGAAGTATGGCAGATGCTTCTGCAAAAGAGATAAAAGATTTGGATAATGATTTATCTAATAATGAATATAATGAACAATATGTAGCTTGAAGTAATAATCTATTAATAAATAGATTTTTAAAACATGTCCAGTAATGCTGAAAAGCTCTATAAGTTAATAGCTAACGATCCTAAAAAGAAACAAAGTCTGTTTATGACAGCTTTAACTAATCCTAAAAAAGCCTTAGATAAAATATGCGATATTGGCAACGAGTTAAATATTTCTGTGACTAAAGAAGAGGTTATTGAATATTTGAGTACTATTGATGATGAGGCAACTAAAATGTGGTTAATCAAGGCTCGAGGAGGTCTTTAGAAAAAGGTTTAGAATAATTATTATTTGGATTAGGAATAGGCTTTATTCTTTTGTTGTAGCCACCTCCACCAGCCAAGGTCCAAAAAAACCAATAACTTGGAATTGCAAGAGCTGCAGCTATGAAAATCACTACAATTTGTTCTATTTTTTTCATGATTTAATTTTATTCCACAAAATATTTTTTAGTAAATAAGCCACAGATTTTGTAAATTCTATTTTTAAAACAGTGATTAGATTTGAAGGTGTAAGCAAAATTTATTCTACAGATGTTGTTTTAAAAAATATTAGTTGGGAGATTAAGAAAGGAGAAAAAGTTGGTTTAGTTGGTTCTAATGGTGCAGGTAAATCAACCCAATTTAAGATTTTAATTGGAGAGGAAGAGCAAACAAGTGGAACTATCTTCAAAGAGGGAAATCCTAAAATTGCTCATTTAAAGCAAGAGTTTGATTGTAATTTGAATTTTTCAGTGAGACAGGAATTAGAAAGTTCTTTTAAAGATATACAAATTGTTGCCAGTAAACTTTTGGAAATTGAGAATAAAATGAAATTTTTGGATATTAAAAAAAATTCCGATGAACTTGAAATATTTGTAAATCAACTCGCAAAATATCAAGCAAAATTTGAAGCTTTAGGTGGTTATAAAATGCAATCTGATGTAGAAAAAATATTACCAAAATTAGGCTTTTCTATAGAAGATGCTGATAAATTAGTTGGCAATTTCTCAGGTGGTTGGCAGATGAAAGTTGCACTTGGAAAAATAATCTTACAAAAACCTGATTTACTTTTATTGGATGAACCAACCAATCATTTAGATTTAGAAACTATTTTTTGGTTGGAAGAATATCTATCATCGCTTAAAATTGCAGTTATAATAATTAGCCATGATAGATATTTCTTAGATAAATTATGTAAAAAAATAATTTTTGTAGATAGAGGAACATCTGAAACATATAATGGGAACTATTCTTTTTTTGTCGAACAGAAATCTTTGAATGAAGAATCACAAAATAAGGCCTATCAATTACAACAAAAAGAAATTGAGTTACAGAAGAGGTATATAGATAGATTTAGAGCTAGTGCAACTAGAAGTTCTCAAGCAAAAAGTAGAGAAAAACAATTAAAAAAGATTTCTAAAATTGAGGCTCCCATAGCAAAAGCAAAAAGTCCTGTTTTTAATTTTCCAGAGTGCCCTCGCTCAGGAAAATTAGTTCTAAATATAAAAAATTTGTCTCATAGTTTCGAGGATAAAATTCTTTTTTTAGATATTAATTTAAAGATTTCTTCTGGGGAGAAAATAGCAATATTGGGACCTAATGGCTGCGGCAAATCTACATTGCTTAAAATTATTATGAAAAAAATATCCCCTGAAATTGGAGAAATTAATCTTGGCAAACATAATATAATTACTAGCTACTATGAACAGAATCAGGCTGAAGCACTTTCACTTGACGAAAGGGTTATTGATTTAATATGTAATAAGTCTCCAGAATGGTCCCAAAAAAAAGTTAGAACATTTTTAGGGGGTTTTGGCTTTCAAAATGAAACTGTTTTTAAATATATTAAACAACTCAGCGGGGGAGAAAAGGCAAGATTAGCATTGGCGCTCATGATTATTAATCCTAGTAATTTCCTTCTTTTGGACGAACCAACTAATCATTTGGATCTGCAATCTAAGGAAAACTTAGAATTAGCAATTAAAAATTATAAAGGTTCATTATTAATCATTTCTCATGATCGGTATTTTATTTCAAAGGTTGCAAATAGAATTATTGAAATTAAAGATTCAAAATTATTTTCATATGATGGTAATTACGAATATTTTTTAGAAAAAACTCAAACCCAAAAAATTTGATTACTTTTAATAAAATTTACAATTGGCTAAGTAAGATCACTTATTTTTCTTTACATAGTTTACCGTTCTTAATTAATCTTAAATATACACAAATGGGTTTTAATAATTTAAATGAAAAATTACGATTTCCAAGAAAAAAATTTCCAAATTTCTGATCCTATTGAAAGTTATTTTGAATGCATTACTTCCTGCGATATAAGGGATGGTAGATGTATTTCTAGATGTGTGGAAATACTTAAACGGAATGACAATTAAATTTTTTAGTTATTTTGTAGATTAGTAATATCAGTTGGTATTACTTTTAATTTAATAAATTTATTTTTCCGCTTCAATAATATATTTACTTGTTTATTAATACCATTTTTACTTATTTGGTCTATAACATCTGATGCTGTTTCAATATCTTTATTGCCGACTTTTATGATAATATCCTCTAGCATGATTCCACTCTTTTCAGCAGGACTGTTCGGTACTACATATCCAACTTTAACGATATTATTTTTTCTCTCAGAATTACTTTCTTCTATTAGGCTAATCCCAATCATAGGATGTATTACTTTTCCATTTTTTATAAGTTGATATGCAATTTCCTTAGCTTTATTAATTGGGATTGCGAAACTCAAACCCGCTCCTGGTCCTGATCTAATTAACGTATTAATACCAATAACTTCTCCCTCGCTATTCAATAGTGGACCTCCAGAATTGCCAGGATTAATGGCAGCATCTGTTTGTATCAATTCAAGTTTTTTATCATATATTCCTAATTGAGTGACGTTTCTATTGAGGTTACTAATAATACCAAGGGTAACTGTGTTTTCCAGCCCGAATGGATTTCCAACTGCTATCGCCCAATCCCCAACTTTAATCTTTGCCGAATTGCCCAATTTAGCTTTTGGCCAAGGTCCTTTCCCTTCTATTTTTAGCACAGCTAAATCAGTAAAAAAGTCCTGCCCTATAAGTTTTGCGTCTAATTTTTTGCCATTGGTTAAACCAATAATTACCTTATCTGATCCATCTACAACATGAGCATTGGTCATTATCAGTCCATCTGCAAATATAAATCCACTACCTTGGCTTTGCTCTATCCTTGGTCGGTTGTCATCAGGTAAATCTAATCCAAAAAATTTTTCAAAATATGGGTCTAGAAATAGTTGAGAATTTTTAGGAAATTTTCTTTTCTTAACATATCTTTGAGTATTAATTGTCACCACAGATGCACCGGTTCTTTCTACAGCTTTAGTTATGAAAGATTTGTTTGAATATAAATTAACTACATCAATTTTTGGGTTGCCAAATGGTTGAGGTATGACTTTTGCAGGATGTGTAATTCCAATTGGTATTAATGAGGAGATTAGTATTAGCTTTTGAATGTATTTTTTCAATTTTGATTTTTTATTTTTTTCGAAGGATTTAATACACCATACCAGTATTTTTTTAATATAACTACTAATTAAATTAATTGAATCTAGAGAAAAATTTAATAACTCAAAATAGCTAAATTTCTTTTTTTCGGGCTATGATGAATAACATATAATAAACTAATTTATAAGTTTGATGACTATTCTATTTCCAATCATATATTCTGCAGCCTTAACTTATTTGGTTTGGAAAGCTTTTAAAGTAATGTCTAATGGTTGGGGTATATCCGATAATAAAAAACCTTTCATTACTTCCAGTTTGAAACAAAAAAAGTACACTATACATCCAGAACTTTTAGATAAATCAGGAAACATAACAGAAGAGGAGCTATTAACAGTAAGATTTTCTAATGATAATGACTCCTCATTAGAAGAAAAAGGTACAACAACTGATTAATCAAATTACATCTAAGGAAGAAAATTGGAATTAAGAACAAAAATTGTCTCAGCGGTAATTAGATCTCTCAAGTTGCCACCAAGGTTTCGTTTAAAAATGGTTAAAGAAGATCCAGTTAGACTTGAACTAAGTCTTACTCCTTCTTACGGCAAAAATCCAGTAATTGTTGGGATAGTTGAATCTTTAGACTTAGTCGCTCGAAGAGATAGAGAAGGAAGGCTACCCAGAGATCTTCAGGGGACTTGGGACTGGACTGTAAGACATGGAAAAGTTAGTACTGGAGGTTGGAATCCTATGTTAAAAGAAGCATTGCAAACAATGTTTGATACAGGTTTACCAGCTATCGTATATGAGGAATTAACTGGAGATGAGTATCGACCTGTTGACGGTGTAAGACATGTTAAATAATAAATTTATTATTTATCATAAATTCTTCCTTAAAACGTTAAAATAATTTAATAGACGATTTAGTTAATTATGAATAATGACAATCAACCAAGATTTGGATTCGTAAATTTCGCAGAAACCTGGAATGGCCGTATGGCAATGATGGGTATTTTGATAGGACTTGGTACTGAATTAATCACTGGACAAAGTATTCTTAGACAAATTGGAATAGGTTAATCTTTTATTTCACTTCTTCTGCTTTCACTTCAATGGTACTCTCGCTAGGCTTTTTATCAAATTGATTTTTATTACTAATATTTTCTAGATTTGCCCCACAATTCATGCAGTTTTCACTTAAGCCTAGGGATATAGCACCACAACTATTACACGTATTTATTTTTGATTTGTAAAAGTTAAAACCTATAAATACTAAAATTACTAATAGTAAAGGGACTAAAAATAATAGGAGAAGGATATTACCGAGAAAGCTTATAAAGAAGTTTATTCCAAAAATTGGAATAACTAAAAGTATGATTAATGAGTAGGTAAGAAGATTTTTATTAGCTTTAAGAAAATAGTTCATCTTACTTATTGTTATTTATAATTTTTTTTTTATTTAATAAAGTCATACTAGCAATAACTACGCTCCAGCATTGTCCAAAATATAAAATTACGCCTAATAACCATACCCATAAGGTAAGTACAAGAAAACCTCCAATAAAACCATATGCTTGAAATCTTGCTCCAAGTGAGAGAATACTTTTACTTACCGCTAGGTTCAAAGTGGTTAGGCCAATTCCAATAAGAAAAGATCCAGGTAACAGTGGTTTCAATGGAACTTTCCTACTGGGTAAAAGTGCTTGTAGTAAAAGAGCCATCAAAGAAAAACCAACTAGTGGTATTGCAAACTGGCCAACTTGTAATAGCGGTAACTTTAATAATAAATTAGAAATAAGATTATTAGATTTTGAAAGATTTTCTAAAACGTTACTTGGGATCATCCTAAGATTTGCACTGATTTGATCCAGTACCATTAAAAAACCAATAAAGAATACTATTAAAAAGGCTTCAACTCTATTTCGGAGAAACTTCGAAGCTTGTACTCTCCAAGCAGAATTAACTTTTTTAGAAGGAATTTCATCCTCCCAAAGCCTATCCGAACCTCTTTGAAGAGATAGATATGCATTTCCTGCGGTAAAAAGCAAAAACATAGCCCCAAGAATACCTGCTCCAAACCCTTGATCTATCAAATTAAACAATGTTGTCTCTACTAACTCAACTACTGAAGGAGGTAAAAGCTGAGCAGCAATGGCAATTATTTGTTGATCTAATCCTTCTTGTTTTCCTAAGAACCATGAAGCTATTGAAAGAGAAATTAGAAGGATGGGAAAAAATGATTGAAGTGTATAGTATGCAAATGCAGCGCTTAAATCAACACAATCAGATTTGCTCCATCTCTCACAAGCTCCCCATAAACTTTTCAGAATCCATTTTGAACTTCTCTGCATATTAATTTTCTTCAGATATTTTATTTATTTACTTAATTTTTATTGTATCTGATTAAGAAATTTTTCAAGCAATTTTTTATTTATGATGCAACTATTTTTCTAATAATAAATTGCCCCATGGCTTTAAAATTTCAAATTTTTCTATAGATCTACAAGCAATTAATGGAAAATTAACATCGCTCAAGTCTTCTCCTGAAACTAAATTTAAAGGATCTGTTTCTAACCACTCTAAGGAACAATTGAGTTCCTCTAAGAGGAGCCAGGCTGCAGCAATATCCCAAATCTTAGGGGTTGATTCTATTGCTCCGAAAGTTTGTCCCATCGCTACACTAGTAAGATTTAAACTCGATACACCTAAGAGTCTGATTTTGCCAGGAAACACTGAGTTTGGTTTTTTTTGTAAAATTTTTATAGATCTACTACATAAAGAAACGCATTCACTTTGACGATTATTTTGGCTAGGGTCTATTCTCTTGTTATTTAACCAAACCCCTTTACCTTTAATGGATACAAACTTTTTTTTCAATGTAGGAATTATTAAAAAAGAAGATTGTGGTTTACCATCTACAAACCTTGCTACAGATATAGACCAGTAAGGAATACCGGCAGCAAAATTTGTTGTCCCATCGAGTGGATCGACCACCCAGTAAGCTTTTGAATTTGGAATTAACTTTTGCCCTTCTTCACTAAGGACGCCTTCTCCTGGAGCTATTGAAGCCAAGCCATCTACTATTGTTTTGTCACTCCATAAATCACAACTTGTTAATAATGATCCATCTGCTTTATTGCTGGCGCTAATATTTCCAAAATCTTTTGTTTGTCTTTGACTAACCAATTCAAATAAAGAATCTAATTCAAGTAGTTGCTTATTAGTTAAATTTGGTGGATTCATCTTGATAAATTGCAAATAGACTTTGTATCTTTAATTTTTGTATTATTACTACCTAAACAATTTTTACTTTTATAAAGGAAAGTTAATCTTTCTAATTCATCTATATTCAGATTGTAATTATATATTGCATTAATATTTTTTGATTGCGCATTACTTAATTCACTTTGCCTCACAAGAACATCTTTTAGAGTTGATATTCCGACATCATATCTAAGTCTGGAAAGCCTTACAGACTCTTTGCTAGATTCAATTTCTTTAAGAGAAGAGATTATTATTTCTTCATTTAATTTAAGATTTAAATAGGCTTTATTAATACTTGTGGTTAAAATATTTTTTAGATTTTCATACGCATATTTATCGGATTCTGCATCTGCTATTTTTGATTTGTAGGAGTTCTTATTTTGTCCGCCATCAAAAATACTCCATGCAAAATTTAGACTTATGGTATTTGTATAATTTGATCCAGATTTTGTAGAGTCGATATTAGTTGATAGAGAGTCTCCCTTTGAAAATGTACTAGAAAATGAATTACTGATATAGATATTTGGCTTATTTTGAGCTAAAAAGCTCTCTGCTTGACTCTTTTTGATTGTTTTTTGAAGAATAAGGTTTTTTAAGGAAAGATTTTTGTCCAAACCCTCATTAATATTCTTATTCAATTTATAATTCCAAAACCCTATAAGATTTTGTTCTTTATTAGTTTCGAAATCTCCCTTAATATTCAGAATCTCTTTAAGAGAAATTTTATTAATTTCATGTTCTATTTTCTTTTCATTAAGTGATTGTTGATCTCGAGATAATTGAGCTTCTGCTTCAAGAACTTCAAATTTTGTACCAATTCCAGCATCTAGCTTAGCTTTAGCATTTTCTAAACTTGTTATTGATAAATCAAGTGTTAATTTTTTATTTTGAATATCTTGATATGACTTTTTGTATTTGTGATATCTGATTCTTGCTTCTTGAATTAAATCTTTTTTCTTAATCTCATAATTATTTTCTGCAATTTTGTAATTTGTTTTGGCAATTTTAATTTCAGATCCTCTTAGAGGGGCAATTACATCCCATTTAATATTCAGAGAGGGATTAGCCGTAAATTGTGATGTTTTTAAAGTAGGTGAATTGCTATCGTACTTTTTACCTGCGATATATTTTGGAAACCCATTGGCTTGAAAATCTAAGGATGGGTATCTTTTGGCAATTTGACTTGAGAGATTAAAGCTTGCAGAGGCTACAAGGTTTTGTAATGATTTTAATTCTTGATTATTTAACACAAGTTTTTCTATTTCTTGATAATCAACAAAAGTAATATTTGATTTTTCTTTTAAAACATTATCAACATAATTTTTTATTTCGCTCGATAGAACATTAAAGGTATTCATACTAAGAGTAAGCGGTAATAATAAGAAAGGATTTATTACTTTTCTAAGCATGTTTTATAGTTGCGAAAATATTCGATTAACCCATCAAAGTATTAATAATATCATTTGAATCATCAAGAACGTGAATTTTAGTATTTATTTGATTCTCAACTTCTTGAATATTTTTATCATCTAAAAATAAATCAGTATTAATTTTTAACATAATGGAAGGTATGTAAACAGCTTCTCCTAAATCTTTGTTTTTCAGCCCGTAAATTAGATCTTCACCAGTAAGAAGACCTGTAACAACTTGATCTTGACCCCAATAAATACTTGGCAAACCATATAAATTAATTGTTAATCCATTAATTAAGTTTAATTTCTTAACTGTAGGAATTAGGGCTTCATAAACTAATTTACCAACAATCCAACTAACTTTTTTTGGCTTTTTTACTTTTTGGGGTAGGTTTTTAGTCTTCTCTTTTAATGCTTCTAGAAAGTTTCTAATAGTCCCAACCCCATTAGATTCTTGTGGCATATTTTCGTAGGTTTTGTAACTAGGTAAATTTTTACCAGCTATTAAATACCATTCGTCTGCTAGCCAACAAAAACGAGTCCCTAGAGTAATTTGCAGAGAGGCTTGAATTCTCTCTACTTGTTTAATAGTTTTTTTTGCGTATTCTGGGCTGATTGATTTCAATCCATCATTTTCAGGTCTAAATTTTGTAAGTCCTACAGGAACTATTGCGACTGAAAGTACTGTTTGAGAGGTTTTTTTGTAGAATTCAGCAAGTTCCAAAATTGATTTCTCAAGAATATCCCCATCATTTATATCTGGACAAACAACAATTTGAGCATGTATTTGAATAGAGTTTTTTTCAAACCACGAAATTTGATCAAGTATCACACCGGCTTTTTTATTTTTTAATAATTTTTCTCTTATGGCGGGATCAGTAGCATGAACTGAAATAAAAAGTGGGGATAGTTTTTGCATAGCAATTCTTTCCCAGTCTTCTTTTTTTAAATTAGTAAGAGTTAAATAAGAGCCATATAAGAAACTTAATCTATAATCATCATCTTTTATATATAAGCTTTTTCTTTTGCCACTTGGCTGTTGATCAATAAAACAAAATGGACATCTATTATTGCATTGCTTGATTGAATCAAATAATGCATCTTTAAAATTAAGACCTAAATTAACGTCTTGATCTTTTTCTATATTTATATTGTGAATCTCATGATTTTTATCTAAAACTGATATGTCTAAAATTTCTTCACTAATCAGAATCTGATAATCAATTAAATCTCTTGGTTTTTTCCCATTAATACTAATAATTGAATCACCTGATTCAAATCCTATTTCTTCAGCAATAGAGTTAGCTTCAATACTTTCAATTTCTGCAGGGTTTATTTTATAAGTAACATTAGGAACCAAAAGATCAATGGTATCTTCCGTATAATTAATTTCTTGCCACACAATTCAAGTTCAAATACTCTTACTTATATTTATTCTAAACTTATATATGACTCAAAGTGTATTAAATACTTTTAAAAAACTAAATATAGGTGTCAAATTATGGGCCTTTTATTTATTAAAATATGGCATTCGCAGTTTTCTAAAACACGATTTAGATTAATTAAAATAGCCTTTTTCATTGAAAGAATTAATTACAAAAAATTTAGAAGTAAAAGATAAATTCAACAATGAATCCCATAAGACAGTTGATTCATTCGAAAATAGTTTTTTATCAAATCCTTTATCTTTAAGATTGTGGTCTTCTTTTTTTGTAATTTTACCTATTTTTGTTCAAGCTCCTTGGGTTAGATTAGAACCAATAAGTGCTCTTTGTTTTACTTTTGTTATTGTCTTAGTGGCAATTGTTTTGAATCAGAAAGGATCAAATAAATGGTTTATTGTTAGTTCATTATTACTTGGTATATCAGGTAGTTGGCTTGGTGGATGTTTGTTCTGGGGTTGGTTAAGCCCATTTCCTATCCTACACATACCTGTTGAAGCTGTAGTGCTCCCATTATCTTTAATTGGATTTGGTACTAATTGGAAAATAGGTTCAAGTTTTTATATCTCTTCTTTATTTGGAACCGCAGTTACCGACATTACAATATTTTTAATCGGAATTATGGATCAATGGAAGCAGGTAATTACAGCAGATTCTGAAAATGCACCCATTATTCTTCAAAAAACTTCAGAGAGTCTTATTCAAATAAAATCATTATCTATTATCGTTTTTGTTGCTTTTATACTTTGGTTTATTTCAAAAGAAATTTTAGATTCTGGCACAATCAATACTACTAGTGGTAAAGCACTCTTAGTTTCTGGTTACGTAATTCAAACGACATTAATTGTTGATGGTATTTTTATTGTTTTAGCAATTCTGCAACCAACTTTTAGTGGATTGGTTTAATGTTAAGGCCTCCATTTTCGCAAGAACCGATACCAATAAATAATTGGGATGTAATAGTTATAGGCGCTGGAGCTGCTGGCCTTATGACTTGTCTTGAATTACCCTCAAATTTAAAAGTGCTTCTTTTAAATAGAAATACTAGTAAGGTATCTTCCAGTAGATGGGCTCAAGGAGGTATTGCATCTGTTGTTAGACAAGATGATTCATTTGATCTTCATGCTGATGATACTTTAAAAGCAGGTGATGGACTATGTGATTTTCAAGCTGTAGAAATGCTAGTTAAAGAAGCCCCAGGTTGTGTAGAAAGGTTGCAGAATTTAGGGATGATTTTTGATCAAAGTTCTGATCAACTAGCTACTACCTTGGAAGCAGCCCATTCACGGAGAAGAGTTTTACATGTTAAGGATCGTACTGGACGAGCATTAGTTGAAGTTCTAGAAGATCATATTGAGAATCAAAAAAATATTCTTCACTGCAGGGGTGTAAGAGTAACTGAACTTCTCATTGAAAATAAAGAATGTAGAGGAGTTCAGGTTCTTGATGGAGCAAATTTATATTGGATTAAATCTAGAGCTGTTGTTTTGGCTACAGGTGGGGGTGGTCACTTATTTACAAATACAACAAATCCTGCTCAATCCTCTGGTGAAGGGATTGCTCTTGCATGGAAAGCAGGAGCTGCTATAGAAGATTTAGAGTTCGTGCAATTTCATCCAACAGCTTTAAAATTTTATGGTGCACCTTGCTTCTTAATATCTGAGGCACTTAGAGGGGAAGGAGCAATTTTAGTTGATAAAAATGGTGAAAGTCCAGTTAAAAATCTTGAAAATCGTGATCTATCTACTAGAGATCAGGTAAGCAGAGCAATTATGAAAAATATGCATGACAATAATGTAGACCATGTTGGTTTAGATCTTCGGTATATTGACCCAGAAAAAATTGTAGAGCGCTTTCCCACGATCTTAAGTCGATGTCAGGATTATGGTGTTAACCCTTTAAATGAGGTTATTCCCGTAGCTCCTGCAGCTCATTATTGGATGGGAGGTGTTAAAACTGATCTAAATGCATCTTCAACAAGAAAAGGATTATATGCCGTTGGAGAAGTTGCTTCTACAGGTGTGCATGGTGCCAATAGACTGGCAAGTAATTCACTGATGGAGTGTCTTGTTTTCGCAAGAAAACTGTCATCAATTGTTTTGAATGACCTTTCTAAATGTGAAAAATTTGATAGATCATTTCAAGAGTTTGATATTGAAGATCCTAAAGAAGATCAAATTTCAATAATTGCTGAAAAAATTGATGAACTAAGAAAACTATGTTGGTTAAATTTAGGTGTATCTCGAAATAAGGTAAATATGAGTAAATTTTTAAATTACATTCAAAATGATATAGATAAATTAAATAAAAATGATTTATTAAATAGTCTTGAAAAAATACAATTTGATCAAAATATAAAACTTAGTGAACGCAATAGAAGAGCATTAAATCTTTTACTTGATTTAAAGAATAGACAAATAACCACTATAACTTTATTAAAAGCTTGTCTATTTAGAGAGGAAAGTAGAGGAGGGCATTATAGAGATGATTTCCCTTTTAAAGATAAAAATTGGGAATGCCATACTAGACAAAAGTTAGATCAAAAAATTCAAAAAAGATTTATTAAAAATTAAGATCTCCCTGATAGTTGGTTTTTGTTGCTAATTCATTTAAGTCACGCGTACCACTAATAATTTCTCCATTTATTTCCCAAGAAGGAAATCCACTGATTTCTTTCGTTTGGCATAGCTCATACTCATTATCTTTACCATCTTTAGCACATTCAACTACTTTTAATTCTTTAACTGCTTCCTTACCAAATAATTGTTTCTGATCGTGGCAATGAGGGCACCAGTATGCACTATACATAACAATATTGTTTTCACTTAAAAATTTTGCAAACTTTACCTTCTGGGGAGAGCTTGTAGTGGTAATTATTGGCGATACATTTTCAGTGGGAATTGCAACATCAATAGCATTAGAGGGGTCAACGTTTGTTGACCAAATTAGGCCCCCCAGCAGTACACTAATGGATATAATGAAACCTCTAAAAATCATAGGTTCTCTACTTTCGAACTTTGCTCCAATCATAGAAATTATAAAGATAGAAAACGATAAAATTGCTGAAAGTATACAAAAAAAACAATATGCTTGAATCTTAAAAAACATTATATTTATCAATAAAAAGCTAAATGTTGATGACGCACAAGAAATTAAAAATACTAACCACCATAAAAACTTATTTAGTTTTTCTTTTGGGGAAATTAAATTGAGAGAAAGTATTATTGTGATAGCTAATATTGATAAATATGTTATAAATCCAGCTAATGAGAGAGGTATATCAACTTGATTATTTTCAAATAAAGTACCCCAAGGACTATTTAAAACCGTTTCACAACCATTTTGTATCCCTGGGCATGAAAGGGAAGTAAATAATCCCCATTTTTTTAAAGTAATCGAACCTGTATCAACTATGCCTATAGTGCTAAGAATTGCGATTATGATTTTTGGCCATTTCAAATCTTTTTTATTTCTTCTGTTTAAAGTCTTAAGGGCCATACAAAAAAGTTTGTTATTTGCATTATCTATCCTAATATTATCTTGGCATGAGAGAGATATATTAAATGCTTTTTAAATCTTTTAATTCTTATTTTTCAAATTGTGAAACAAAATAGTCTCAATGTAAAAGAAAAAAAACTATCTAAGATTGCATTCAGTCATGTTGGTTGTGAGAAAAATCTTGTTGATACTGAACATATGCAAGGCTTATTAGATAAAGAGGGTTATGAAGTTGAAAGTAATATAAGTGATGCAAATGTTGTTGTTGTAAATACTTGCAGTTTTATTGAAACAGCTAGAGAAGAATCTATTAGAACAATTCTTGAATATACAAATCAAGGAAAGGAAGTAATAGTTGCAGGCTGTATGGCTCAGCATTTTAAAGATGAGCTTATAAAAGAAATCCCTGAAATAAAAGGTCTTGTTGGGACAGGAGATTATCAAAAGATAGCCAGGGTTTTAGACAGAGTCGAAAAAGGGGAAATCGTTAATGAAGTTTCAAAAATACCCGAATTTATTGCAGATGAGGAAATGCCGCGTTTTGTAGATAAAAATAAATTTGTTGCTTATCTTCGGATTGCTGAGGGCTGCAACTATAATTGCGCTTTTTGCATTATTCCTAAATTGAGAGGTCCCCAAAGAAGTAGAACAATAGAATCTATAGTTTCAGAAGCCAAAAGTCTTGCAAAGCAGGGGATCCAAGAAATCATATTAATTAGTCAAATAACAACTAATTATGGTCAAGATATTTATGGAAAGCCATCATTAGCCAAACTTTTGAATGAGCTTTCTAAAGTTCCAATTCCTTGGATCAGGATACATTATGCTTATCCAACGGGTTTAACTGATGAAGTTATTAGAGCTTTCAAAGATTCAGAAAATATAGTACCTTATTTTGATTTACCACTTCAGCATAGTCATCCAGATGTGTTGAGGAGTATGAATAGACCTTGGCAGGCTTCTTTGAATGAATCAATTTTGGAGAAAATTAGAAAAGAAATTCCATCTGCTGTATTAAGAACTAGTCTCATTGTTGGTTTCCCAGGAGAAAAAAAAGAACATTTTCAACATCTTCTAGATTTTTTGTATAGGCACAAATTTGATCATGTAGGAGTGTTTATTTTTTCTCCTGAGGCCGGAACTGCAGCTTTTGATTTGCCAAATAGAGTATCCCCAGAGGTTGCAGATGCAAGAAAAGATAATGTTATTTCAGTTCAACAAAATATCTCTAAAGATAAAAATAAGTCATATGTTGGTTCAAAAATGAAAGTTTTGGTAGAAAAAATATCAGAAAATAACGAATTACTAGGTCGGTCCTACAATTTCGCTCCTGAAATTGACGGAACTGTAATTTTATCTGTTGAAGATAAAATTGATTTGAAAAATTATATTGGTAAATTTGTTGAAGCAAATATTTCTTTTGCGGATGAATATGATTTGTATGGAGAAGCTATTAAAATTTTATAGTTTTTTAAATTAATTTAACTGCTCTTAAGAGCTTATCTAATGCGAAAGCAGCTCCAAAACCAAAACCAATAAATGCAAAATAGAAAATGATGTTCATTAATTTTATTATTTTTATTTAATTTAACATCAGATGAAAAGATTAGATTTTTTCGTTTAATTTCTTAATCTTGTATATAGGGTAATCTTTTGTATAAGCATTCTTCTGCTTTTTGTAGTTCCCGGCCTAAATATAGAGCATGGTCGAATCTGGTGATTAAGTCGTTTCTTTCTTCAGTGATGAATATTCCAAGTTGTTTTGCACTAATACCTTCAAACACTTCATTACTAACTCTTTTATTATCAGAGTCGCATTTAATTGGTTCATTTGTTTCTGGGTCAAGCGCATATCCATCATCATTAATATTATTTAGATAGTGCTCCAAAATTATTTTATTTTCTACTAAATCTACTTTTATAATAAAATAACCGTTTGGATCTAAGTCTATATATCGGTTGGATAGATTATCATCAATATTTATTTTTTCATCGAAACTTTTACTAGAATCCATTCTTAGAAGTTAATAAAAACTATATTTCTAATATAATCTTTGGTAAAGCTAAATAATTTTTTATTTAAAGGGTATAGATTTATTTTCAATATCAATTTCCATCTTAGTTTGTTTATTAACTTCATTAAGCCAAGGATAAATTATGTTTTCCATATTTTTATCAAACCACTTATGCAAGCTAATGGTTCTTTTCGCAAAAAACCCCCTCCTTCTTTTATGTTTCCCGCCTGCTCCAGGATCAAATAAATGAATACTATTTTTTATTGCCCATTCAATTGGCTGGTAGTAGCATAATTCAAAATGTAAATTAGATATTTCTTCTTGACTACCCCAATATCTACCCCATAAGTTGTTTTTATTTTTAACGCACATAGACATAGCAAAAATATCATTTGAATCATTTTTTGATGCGCTAAAAAGTAAGAGATTTTTTTTATTATCAAGAATTTTTTCGAAAAATGTAGGAGTTAAATATTTACTTCCCCAGACTCCCCACCTCGAACAATGCTGTTCATAAAAATCATGCATTTTTCCGAGTATTTCTTGGTCGATATCAATTTCATTAAAAATTTTTATTTTAATATCTTGTTTAGTAATTGATTTCCTCTCTTTTTTTATATTTTTTCTCTGATTAGAGTTAAATCTTGAAAGAAAATCATCAAACGTTTTTTCTCCATTACTCCTCCATTCACTGCTGGAATTTATCCATTCATGGTATCCCAAAGATTTGAGATGGTCGCCCCAGCTTTCATCAATATATAAAAAATTACAACTTAAAATTTTGTTTGTAATTGCGAAGCTTTCGATATGGTTTATGAGTAAATTTGTAATTTCTTTCTTATCTTCATTTTTTTTATAAAGAAATTGATATCCATTTACAGGACTATAAGGACTCATTCCAATTAATTTAGGGTAATAATTTAAATTCAGCTCTTGAGCCAATCTTGCAAATGATTGATCAAAAATGAATTCTCCATAGCTATGATTTTTTAAAAAAAGTGGAGCAATTCCTAATATTTCTTCATTTTTATAAGCAACAAAATATAGAGGTTGCCAACCAGTTTCTCTTGAGACACTTTTTGATATTTCAAGGTTTTTAAGCCAAGTCCATTCATAGAATGGATTATTGATTTCATTTGTTAATTCATTCCATATCTCTTTGGAGATTTCCTTAATTGACAATTTGACTTCAACTTTATGTATTTTTTGGTTCATTTAATATTTAATCGATTTCAAATTTTTTTGTAATGGATATGGATTTCATTATTCATTAAATTTTTTACTGATTTTATTTCCCATAGTCTTTTGAGATTAAAAATCTCATTTGTTTTTTCTGGAGGGATCCATGTATATTTACCTCCAATAATTTGTGGAATTATTGTAATTTTTATATCTGTTATTAGATCCTCTTTTATGAATGAATTTATAAGTTTTGCTCCTCCTAAAAGAGCTAGATCATTTATCCCTTGTTTTTTAAGTGAAATTAAAGTTTTACTCCATGAATCTTCGAAAAAGAGTTGTTTCTCGAAGTCATTATTTAAAGAATTATCAACTTTACTTGAGCTTATTAACCATCTTCTAATTGGTTGACGAAAGTATTTCCAATTACTGTTAAATTTTTTGCTATTTGAAGCAACTATAGAAATTGGTTGTTTTTTTGATATTGTTACTTCGTCATTACTATTGAGATTTTTAATTAGGTAAGTTGATTGATGAGCTATTAAAGTACCTAAACCAAAAATGGTTGCGTCCACTATTGATAAGTGTTGATTTAACATTTTTTTATCTTCTTCGCTTCCAAGATGCGATTCTCCACCTCCAGGAAATGCAATTCTCCCATCAAGACTAGATGCTATAACAATTATTACTCTTGGGATACTCAAGTTTGTGAGACTAAACTATTTTCAAATTTCAACTTCAATGAATTGGTTAGCTTTTGATCAACATAAATTTCTGCAGCATTATTTGGGCTCTCTTGGAGTCTTATTTTGTGTAATGTTGCACCAAGTTCATGTATTGGATTTTTAAGAATATCAGAAATATATAAAGCTATATTTTCAGCAGTTGGAACACAATTTTGGAAAAATTCGATGTCTTTATTTAGAAAAGTATGATCTAGTTGTTCAACAACTAAATCGTTGATTATCTCTTGGAGGGCAGATAAGTCGCAAACCATTCCTGTTCTTTTATCAATGTCTCCTCTTACAGTTATATCGACAAGATAGTTATGACCATGTCCATTAACTCTTGCACATTTCCCATAGATTTTTTTGTTTTCATCAAAGGATATCTCTTCTTTTGCAAGTCTATGAGCAGCTGCAAAATGAGTTTGTACTGTTAAAAATGCTTCCATGTTTTTTCCAAAATAATCTGCCCATAAATTTGGGTTTTCATAAAGTCTTAGACTTGTAAGAGGTAAATCATCCTTCAGACGACTCCAAATGACCTTTACTAATGCTTCAGTTGTGGGAAGTATACCTTCTTGATTATTAACATTAAATTCAGGCCAGACATCATTTAAAAAACGAAAATCTAATTGTCCAGTAACCTTATCTTTAATGGAGTGTTTTACATCAGAGAGATTAAGTACCATTCCATCAGAGTCTAGTTCTCCACCCATTGAAACAATAAGTTCATAATTATGACCATGACCTGGTGCAATACTGCACTTTCCAAAAAGAGATAAATTTTCTTCTGGGCTTTTTTCAGGAAGCCAATAACGGTGACTAGAACTAAAGCAGGCACGTCGAGTTATGACGCATTCACGTCCTTTTCCATGAGATGGTTTGGGTTGTGTAGAAGTCATACCTGTCTGCGATAATACTATCTTAAGGTTTTAAATACGCTTTTGTCTTTATGGAACAATCCATTATCAAAAAAACAGTTCATGCTATTAAAGGTAGAAGCATATTTTTAATAGGAATGATGGGTTCTGGTAAGTCACAAACTGGTTTGAAGCTGGCTGAATTATTGAAGTATAAATACATTGATATAGATTCATTAATAGAGAAGTTGGCAAAAAAATCTATCAATCAAATGTTTAAGGATGAAGGAGAAGATAATTTCCGCGAATTAGAAGCAAACTGCCTTAAAGAAACTATCAAAATTCCTTCATTAGTAATCTCAACTGGGGGAGGAATAGTTACCAAATCGGAAAACTGGGGAATTTTAAGACAGGGAATAATTGCTTGGATAGATCTCGACAAAGATATAGCAATTGAAAGATTGAAAAATGAAATTGAAAATAGGCCACTTCTTCAGGGAAAGAATCTAAATGATCTATATATGAGCATTTTTCAATCTAGAGAAAATTTGTATTCTCAAGCAGATTTAAGAATTCAAGTAAAAAAAGAAAATATTGAAGAAGTTGCTATGAAAATAATTAATGCGATTCATAAAGAAATAATCATTTAACCTGGTTCAATTCTTACTGCAAACCATTTGATAACGTATCCTAATTTTATTTCTAATTCATAAGTGCTTTCCAATAATTCTTCAAAAAAATCCTGATCAGGATCTTCTATATTCTGATATATTGTTTGTGTTTCTATCTTATTAAGCCAATTCTTCAACCATAAAATTGCTTCTTGTTTTGATACAATTTTTTCCTTTGAATCGGGCTCTAATAATACATAATGATCTGATGCTCTTATTAGTGGATTTGACATAATGAAAATTCTTCTTGGATTAATTCTTTGCTTGATTTTTCAAGGAATTTTTTTAGAAAGTTCTTTTGCTCTAGTAGATTCTAACGTACGAGAGTTTTTGGAAAATCGTGTAAATCAATGGCCAGAATTATATTTGCCAAATTTTAAATTATCGGATACTTCTAAGGACTTAATTTATCCTAAATGGTTTGAGGGGAATTGGCTCGTTACTTCTCAAGATATAGTTAATGATTCAGAAGAGCCAGTTATTTATAAAGTAAATTTCTTTAAGAATGATTCAGATTTAATTGTTGGTAATCGTGCAAAAAATTCTGAGTCTATTGGAAAAGCAATATTTGGTGAAACCTTAATCAAGGTTGTAAATGATCCTCAATCTATTAATAATCAAATTACTTATTTAAAAGATGATTTTTATATTGATTCAAGAATTACAGGGAGAAATCAAATTCAAGATAATGATATTTTTTTCGCAGATGAGCTAGTTATACAAACAGCACATAAGCCAGGTGCTTCAAGGATTAATCAGGTAGAGACTATTAGTAAATTTCAAAAATGTTCCGAAGAAATATTGGAAGTTGATAATTCAATCAAACCATCAATTTGTGGAATGCAATATGTTGCTTCTTATGGTTCAAAAGTTGGTGATCCATCTATACGTGCTATCAAAACAAATAAATATAAATTGAAGTTTGAATTTATTGAGAGTTAGCACTAAAAAGATATTCTTCTAAGTTGTTCCTCCAAATGAAAAGATTTTCTAAATAAGGGTTGTTTATGTATTCTTGGCTCCCCTCTCCTGAAAGAATTGGTCCTGCAGATTTTGGAAATTTAATAAGGGATAATTGAGCAGCAATTGAAATATCTGCAATTGATAAATTATCTCCAACTAAATATTTCTTGTTGATCAAGGATTTTGATAAAGCTTCCAGTAATTTTTGGAGTTCTAAATTATCTTTAGAAGACAAAACTACATTAGATATTTTACTGAGATTTTCAAAAGGTAATTTATCAACAATACTTTTAACTGAAGAAGGTATTTCATTTGGAAGTAATGCAGTTCTTAGCTGTGGATTTTCTATTGCAGATTTTATTAAAGCTTTTCTACAAGTTGTAGCCATTGTAGTATCTGCCCAGTCTTCAATTAGTTTGCATTGTGCAAATAATATTGGATCCTCCGGAAAAAGTGGATTGTTTTCATTTTTTTTATCTACATATTCGCAAATAGTTGAAGAGTCATTAATAACTTGATCATTACTATCGACTATTACAGGTACTTGTTTTTGACCTGATAATTTAAAGATTTCAAATTGGCCTATTCCAGGTGTTACTTCTTCAACTCGATATTGTAGTTTTTTTGCATGAAGGGCCATTCTTGTTTTTAAACAAAAAGCACTATGCCTAAATTGATATAATGTAATCATGCTGTTTAATGTTTGTTAAAACTTAGCTAAAAAAGTAATCTATTTGTGGAGCTGATGGGCGAATTTTTCTCTAATGTTTCGAGATATCCAAAGTATTTGATATCTATCATTGTTGGAGGACTTGTTGCTTTGCTTGAACCTTTATTCAAGAATAGATCAAATCCACTCACAATAGTAGGTTTGATATCTTCTGTCTTAAGTGCTTTCATAACTGTTTATTTTGTCTTGCAAGCGATGACAAACCCAATAAATTTACAACCATAATGCCAAATAATTACCGTCTTGCAAAAGTTTCTTCTCTTTTGAAGAAAGAAATAACCCTTATTTTGCAGAATGATTTAGAAAATGATCTTATTAGAGATCATTTCGTCAATATTTCTAAGATTGATTTATCAGGTGATTTGCAACACTGTAAAATTTATATAACTTCAACTGCTCAAGAGAAAGTGAGGAAAGAAATTGTATCAAACTTGAATACTGCTAAAAGCTCTATAAGGCATAGTTTAGGAAAAAGAATTGAGATGAGAAGAGTTCCAGAGATAATTTTTAAAGACGATGTTGTTCTTGATAAAGGATTATCAGTCTTGAAACTTCTTGATGAATTAAAAAATAAAAATCAAAATCATAATGTTGAGGAAAAGGATGCCAAAAGTTGATCTACCCCTTGATCAAAGAAATATAATTATTACTCGATCAAAAGAAGGGATATTGGATATAAAAAAGATATTCATAAGCAAAGGCGCTAATGTATTTGATTTACCTGCATTAAGCATTGCTGATCCTGATGATTTGGATCCTCTTGATGAAGCATTAAATCAAATAAATGATTTTCATTGGATTATTTTTTCCAGTAGTAATGGGATCAAATTTGTGGATAAAAGACTTAAATACTTTAATAGTTCATTAAAAGAATGTTCTAAAAAAACAAAAATCGCCGTAGTCGGAGAAAAAACCTCAAGAACTCTAGATGATTTTGGGATTAAGGCTGATTTCATACCTCCAGAATTTGTTGCTGAAAGTTTAATTGATAATTTCCCAGTATCTGGTTATGGACTTCGAGTTTTTGTACCAAGAGTTCAAACAGGTGGGAGGGATTTAATAGCAGATCAATTTAGAAAGGCTGGTTCTCGTGTATTTGAGGTTGCTGCATATGAAACTAGATGTCCTGACTCAATACCGGGAGAAACAATTGATATTATTTCTAATCGAAAAGTCGATGCAATTATGTTCTCAAGCGGTAAAACCGTAGTAAATGCTGCTTTTTTACTAGAAAAAAACCTTGGTAAACAATGGTTAGAATATTTTGATCAAATTAAGTTATTAACTATTGGACCTCAGACAACAAAAATATGTAACAAGATTTTTGGAAGAGTTGATTGTCAGGCACAAAAATATACTTTTGAAGGACTACTAGATGTAGCAATTAATATTTTTAATTAGAAAAATTTTTTGTATAGTTCTTTTCAACTAAATCTTTGAACCTATCAATATTGGCCTGCAATTCGTTTGTAACCATTTTTCCTAAAATATTTTCTTCCATAAACCGAGCAATCATTTTTGGTAGTTCATAAGTTATCGCTAAATTTACCGTTGTGATTTGATCAGTTTTACTTTCGAAAACTACTGATCCTTCAGTTGGTAAACCTCCTATTGATTTCCATTTAAGTTTGCTTTTTTCAACCCTTTCTGTAATTTGAGCTTTCCATTTAAACCTAAAGCCATTAGCAGCTAAAGTCCATTCTGTTAAATCTGGTAACGTATTAGTTTCTTCGTCAACTGTTTTTACAGATTCAATCCAGCTCATCCAAAGTGACATTGAGTCTAAATCGCTCCATGTGTCCCATACATTTTCAAGTGGCGCATTAACTACTGTTATTACGTCATGTTTTAGCCAAGTACCCATTAATTAACTTACTGCAAGATTTTTTGCTAATTCGGCTTTCTTCTCTAAAATTGCGGCGGCAGCTAAATGACCACTCATTGTAGCTCCCTCCATAGAATCTATATAATCTTGTTTTGTATAACTACCAGCCATGAAGAAATTAGATATAGATGTTTTTTGATCGGGTCTGAAAGGTTCCATACCGGGAGCTTCTCTATAGAGTGATTGTGGAATTTGTACCACGTTACTCCAAAGCAATTTAAGGTTTTTTGAGGATGGGAATAGACGACGAACCTCTTTATCAATTTCTTTTGTAATTCTTTCTGTGGATCTTCCCATCCATCTATCGCCAGGAGTTAAAACACATTGGAGAAGAGATCCCATATCTTTTTTTCTATAGTCTGCTGGACTTGCTAGTGCTAAATCAGCAAAACAACTGAAAGAGGCATCAGCAGAATAAAGAAGATTATCTAGTCCAATTGGTTCGTTTCCAGTATTATCTTTTTGTAATTCAGTAACCCAACCGTCATATCTTAATTGGATTGTGGCAACAGCTACAGCTCTAAGTTTTTTTAAACCTTCAAATTCTTTAAATTGATACCATTCTTTTGGAATTATTTTTTTTATTCCAGGAACATCACAGGCAGCTAGAAATTTATCTGCAAACACTGCCTTAATTCCTTCAGGAGAAGCTATTTTTAATTGATTTACTGAATAAGAGGAAGATTCCTTTTCATAAATGATTTCTTCTACCTTATGGTTAAGATGTATTTTTGCTCCTTTGTTTGTGATGTAGTCGACGATAGGTTGCGTTAACCACTTATGTGGGGAACCTTTTAAAAGATTAAGTTTTGAGGCTTCTGTTTTTGAAGCAAACATCATGAATATAGTTAGCATGCATCTTGCTGAAATATCTTTGCAATTAATAAAACCTAATGCATACGCGATAGGATCCCACATTCTTTCTAAAC
>CACNMX010000010.1 GCA_902621675.1 uncultured Prochlorococcus sp.
CAAAAATTAAATTCTAAATAAAGAGTCAATATTTAATTGAAAATTTTAATTTCTAGCTGAACTCTTAATGCCGATATATACATAATAATTTTTTAAATCAAAATAATTTGATTTATATATCTTATGATTATTAAATTACCTTTTGGTTGTAATTTATATTTAACAGAATCATTTCTCATTACAAAGTGGACATATTCAAAAAAGTCCTTATTTTTTCTTATGCTTTCTCATTAGTTCTCTCTCAAGAAGCTATTGCTTCAAAAAGATTGAGCGGAGCAGGTGCTACATTTCCCTCGAAAATTTATACTAGGTGGTTTTTTGATCTAGCAAAATCTGGCGGCCCAAGAGTTAATTATCAAGCTGTTGGTTCTGGTTCTGGAAGAAAAGCATTTATTGATCAGACTGTAAACTTTGGGGCTTCTGATGATCCCATGAAAGATAATGATATAGCAAAAGTTACTAGAGGATTAGTACAGATACCTATGGTTGGTGGAACTATTGCATTTGGTTATAACTACGACTGCGATTTAAAACTGTCCCAAGAGAAAGCAGTACAAGTTGCTATGGGAATGATTAAAGATTGGAAAGAATTAGGTTGTAAACCAGGGAAATTGACTTGGACTCATCGTTCTGATGGATCAGGTACAACAAAAGCTTTCACAAACTCTATGGAAGCTTTTTCAAAAACCTGGACATTAGGGACAGGTAAGTCTGTAAAATGGCCGGGAGGTGTTGGTGCTAAGGGTAATTCTGGAGTTGCAGGTGTTATTCAAAATACTCCTGGTGCAATTGGTTATGTTAATCAGTCTTATATAAAAGGAAATGTGAAAGCTGCCGCACTTCAAAATCTTTCAGGGGAGTTTCTAAAACCATCTGCAGAAGCAGGAGCTAAAGCTCTCAATGGTATTACTTTAGATGAAAATCTTGCGGGTAAAAATCCTAACCCCACTGCTAAAGGAGCTTACCCAATCGCTTCATTGACATGGATACTTGCTTACGAAAAAGGTAATGGTAGAAACACTAAAGCAATCAAACAAGCCTTTAATACATTGTTAAGTGATGAGTATCAAGATAAGGCCTCATCACTTGGATTTATCCCCTTAAAAGGTGATATCCTTTTGAAATCAAGAACTGCCGTTGAAAAAATAGGTAATTAAATTTATCAATAGATGTCAAATTATCATGACTTTCATATACCTTTAAGTCCTCTTAAAGTCTTTTACAGCATTTAGTAGTAGATTTATAGAGATATTCTTTTTTTAATGGAAGAGAAATTAACTCTTTTCAAGAATCGTAAAAGATTCGGTATCGAAAAAAATATAGATATTATCTTCAAGAATACTGCCCTAGTCTTGTCTAGTTTCGTAGCAATAATACTTTTAGGAATTATTTTAGTAGTCTTTTTTCAGTCATTCGAATCCTTTTCAAAGTATGGCTTGAAGTTTCTAGTAACCTCTGAATGGAATCCAGTAAAAGATGAATACGGAGCTTTTACTGCAATTTATGGCACATTAGTAACCTCATTTCTTTCGTTATTAATAACTATCCCTTTGGGAGTTGGAACTGCAATATTTATTACCGAAGACTTTGTGCCTAAAATTGTTAGAGAAATAATAGGTTCTTTTGTTGAATTACTAGCGGCTATTCCATCAGTTGTATTGGGACTTTGGGCAATATTTGTGATGGAACCTTTTTTTAGAGCCTTTTTTGTATTTTTACATAATTTCTTTGGTTGGATACCTTTATTCAGTACAGAACCTACAGGCAGGAATTCCTTGTTAGCAATATTGATTTTAGTTGTGATGCTTTTGCCAATAGTGACTTCCATTGCAAGAGATTCACTTAATCAGGTTCCTAAAAAGCTTAGAAATGCAGCGTATGGAATTGGAGCAAGTAGATGGAAAACAATATTTTCAGTAATTTTGCCGGCAGCATTATCAGGAATTATGGCAGGTGTCTTATTAGCTTTAGGTAGGGCAATGGGAGAAACAATGGCTGTGACAATGATTATTGGTAATTCAAATGCATTTAGTTGGTCTCTATTATCTCCTGGATATACAATTTCATCTATGCTTGCAAACCAGTTTGGTGAAGCTGATGGCAGTCAGGTTTCATCACTTTTCTATGCGGCTTTTGTATTGATGATCCTATCTTTAGTGGTCAATATCTTTGCTCAATGGCTAGTTAAGAAATTTAGTCTCAAATATTAGATAATTATGAATTCACTCTATTACCAGAAAAGATTATCAAGAAATATAGGAGATAAATTCTTTACTTCTTTATCAGTAATTTGTGCATTGATAGCAATACTTCCTTTGATTTTTTTGGTGACTTATATTCTTATTAAAGGTGGATCTCAAATCACACCAGAACTATTTACTTTAGAACCAAATCCTCCTGGAGATGATTTAGATGCAGGAGGCATTAATCCTGCATTGATCGGGACATTAATAATTACTACCATTGCTTCAATTATTGCTATACCAGTAGGTGTTGGTGGGGGAATATATCTAGCTGAATATTCTAAAGGCGGTGCTTTTTCAAGGTTTATTAGATTCGGGGTAAATGTTTTAGCTGGAGTCCCCTCAATTATTGCCGGTGTATTTATTTATGCCTTAATTGTCTCTACAAAAATTTTGTTTGGAAGTATGTATAGTGGCTTGGCGGGAGGTATGGCGCTTTCAATATTAATGTTGCCTACTGTGATAAAGACGACTGATGAAGGTTTAAAGCTGGTTCCTAATGAGTTGAGATATGCTTCTCTTGGAGTTGGAGCAAGTATGTATACAACCATATTGAAAGTTACTTTGCCCTCTGCCTTTAGGTCTATTGCTACTGGCGTTGTTCTTGGTATTGCAAGAGCTGCTGGTGAAACAGCACCTTTGATATTTACGGCTTTATTCTCTTACTACTACATAACAGGCTTTGGAGATTTGTTTTATGAGATGGGTTCCTTGGCTGTTTTGATATATAACTTTGCCCTTGAACCTTATGATGCACAGAATAAATTAGCCTGGGCAGCTTCCTTTATTCTTGTTTTATCGATACTATCAGTAAATATATTTTCAAGGATATTAGCCGCTTTTACTGAGAAAACTAAGAGAGTATAAATGATTAAAACTAATAAAAAAATATCAAAGAATATCATTTTATCTCTTGAGAATGTATCTATTAGCTATGGAACTTTTGAAGCAGTAAAAAATGTTTTTTGTAATTTTAAAAAAGGAAATATAACTTCCCTTATTGGCCCCTCCGGTTGTGGTAAATCAACTGTTCTTAGATCATTAAATAGGATGAACGATTTAATTCCTAATTGCTCACTGAAGGGCACTGTCCTGTTTGGTGGAACAAATATTTACGATAAAAGAGTAGATCCAGTAGAGGTAAGAAGAAGAATCGGAATGGTTTTTCAACAGCCTAATCCTTTTCCTAAATCTATCTACGAAAATATCGCATTTGGAGCAAGAATTAATGGCTTTACAGGAGATATGGATGAATTAGTCGAAAGTTCACTAAAAAAGGCTGCTTTATGGGATGAATGTAAGGATAAATTAAATGATAGTGGTTACTCTCTGTCTGGTGGACAACAACAAAGATTATGTATTGCTCGAACCATCGCAATTGAGCCTGAAATAATTCTCATGGATGAGCCATGTTCAGCTTTAGATCCAATCTCTACTTTAAAAATTGAGGAGACGATGCATGAACTTAAGAAGAATTACACAATAATAATCGTTACTCATAATATGCAACAGGCATTAAGAGTCAGTGATATGACTGCATTTTTTAATGCAATTGAGTATGAAGATGGCGATGGAGGAAAGGTTGGTTACCTCGCAGAATTTAATTCGACAAAGAAAATTTTTAACTCTCCAAAAGAAAAAACCACTCAGGAATACATATCAGGTAAATTTGGCTGATGTTAAATTTTTACTTTTAAAAGAAATATTTTTACTTTCAAGAAGGCTTAGGGGTAGACAAACAGTATAAATACCTATATAGTTGTTTCGAATTAGTAAGTTTATCTTTGAAAAACTACCCTTTTCTACCTTTCTTGATTTTTGCAGGGGCTCTAATAACAACTGCAACAATAGGATTGCCCGTATTTACTTCATAATTTAAGAGTATTTCTATTTCAGGTAATCTTATGGTTTCAATATTAAATAAAGAATTAATTGGAACTCCTCATAAAACCTTAATAAAGGGAAATTTATTTGACTTTATAAAAAAAAGAGAGAATATGAATTTGTGTGGGAGTGAAAAATCTGTATTAAACCATTTTTAAAAGTGGTTAATTTCTAATTTATTTATCATGGATAAAACTAAAGAACAGTTAGAAAAATTAAGAGAAGTAGCAGAAGCATCTCTTACAAAAACGGATGAACTTCAAAAAGTTCTTGCTCAAATCGAAGCTTTAATGTCTAGAGAAGAATCACAAACATTATCAAAGAAGAAATAATTATTTAAAAAAATAATTTTAGGTTTTGTACTTTTAATTACACCTGTCAAATTCCATTGTAGTTATTAATGGGTATGCAGAACCCGTTCCAAAGTTTTCTGTTAGGTCTCGAGGTCTTACCTTCTTTAAGTAAAAGACCTCTTTAATTTGCTTGTTTTTATTATATTTTTATAACCTGCTTATTTAGTTGATTACTTTATAGATTTCTTTCAAGCAGACATTTACATCAAAAGATTCAGTATTTATAACCTCTAATCCTGTTTTTTCTGTAACTTCAACAGTGGCATTGCATTCGTCTTGTTTAAGAGCCATATAACTTGGCTTTATTTCTTCTATATCTAATTCAATACTTGATTCAGTATCTTCTTTATATTGTTCCATTACTAATGTGAGTGCCTCTATCTCAACGGAAAAATTATCATTTGCTTTTGCTCCAAATGAAATTACAAGAAATGGAAATAAAATCAAAGCTATTAATTTTTTCATTTCTATAAAATGTGTTTATTTTTTTTATAACGTGAATTGCCTGCTAAGGAAAGGGTCATTAGCTGTATAAATTTTTTTAAATTTATTCTTACTTGTAAAACAGAATAATAGACTTAAATTAATTGATAAAAAAACTAAACGAGACTTTTAAGTATAAATTGGTATATCTAAATGAAAAATTTAAGTCACTTCACAAGGATGTTTCTTAAGATTTGATTTCGATAATTTCTTCTTCAGAAACAATTGCCCATTTTTTAAATGACTTTTTGCAGGGATATCCGCCTGTTAAGTCTCCAAATGCAGGTAAAAATAAAGTGTTTTTATTCTTATCCATGGCAAAGCACCTAAATGATAATTTATCTCCATTGTTTGTTATGTAGATTTTTGGATGATAATGTCCACAAATATTTAAGGTTTTTTTGTTTTCTGATTTAACTGGCTCATGACTAAAAGTAATATTTTTAGTTTTCCTAGTATCAAAAATTTTTATATTTTTAATATCACAACCTACATCGTGATTACCGAGGATAAGTTCAACATTAGTTTTTAGTAGCTCAGGAAGATCCTCAACTTTTTTTTGAAGAGTTTTATCTATTGAATATTTGCTGTGGAATAAATCTCCCAATATTATTAACTTTTCAGGACTATATTTTTTTACTATTTTTTTTATTCTTGCGAAATTGTTTTCATCTGAATTATTAGTAAGAGGTATACCATTTTGCTGAAAATACTCAGCTTTCCCAAGATGAATATCGCATATTAACAACTCTTTTGTTTCTGGTAGAAATAACGCTCTTGAAGGAAGCATCTCTAACAATGTATCTTTCCAACAAAATTTAAAAGAACTTTTTTTCATTTAATCACTATATTTTTTTATAAGTTTTTCTACTCTTTTTTCTATTGGTTCATTGCTTAAAGTATTTTTAAGTCTTTCAACTAATAAAGGGAAAGCAAAAGGCGTTGGAGTTTTTATCTCGTTTAATATAATTTTTAAATTTTTTAATCTTTCTAATGATCTAGATATTCTTTTATTTTCTAATTGATATTCTTTAACTTCTTGATGCGATTGTTTTATCAAAAGATGGCCTTCTTCATATTTAGTAAAGACATCGTAGAAAAGACTTGAACTTATTTGAAGTTGAGAGGAGGTTTTTGTTTTGGTTGGATTATTTTGATTTACAAGTCCACTTATTTGGGCAATATTTTTAAATCTACGTTTTGTTAATTCTGAAAAATTAATTGCATTTTCTAGATCTTCTTCTAATTTTTTGTTATTCAAAAAGTAATCAGCTTCTTTTTTTATTATGGAAAAATCATAATCTTCTGCGGTAGTTAAGCTGAATCCAAAATCATTAGCAGTAATACTAAATGTAGATTGTTTTAGTTTTGCCAATCTCAAAGCCCATAAAAATGCAATTCCTTCATTTACAAATTTGCCATCAAGTGTAAAAACAAAAAGATTTGATAAATCTTTGGTTTTATATATTTCTATGAGGAATTCATCTTTCTTTGGAATATTTGAAAGAACTTTTTGTTTCTTCAATATTGGTCGTAATGAATTGAGTTCAGGATTTAAGTAATCATAATTTTCTAGTTCGTTGCAAATATCTATTTCATTTCTCAAACTCTCACAAAGTAGATCAGAAATTGCCATTTGACCTCCAACCCATGCAGGAATTAGAGAACTTTTTTTTGTTGATTTTTTAACGTATAAGATCATATCTCTTATTCTTACAAATTGAAGCATTTTGCCAGCAAAGTAAAATGTATCTCCAGGATTTAATTTTGAAGCAAAATTCTCCTCTAAATTACCTAAAGATTTACCTTTCATATATTTGACATTCACAAATTTGTCACTTGTAATTGTCCCAATATTGAACTTATGCATTCTTATTAAAGATTTATCTTTTACAAAATATTTAAAGTTCTCATTATTATTTTGTGATTTCTCTTTAATTATCTTTTTATATTTTGGGTATGCTTTAAGACATTTTCCTCCATATTCTAAAAAGTCAAGACACCAATTCCAATCTTGATCTTTTAATTTTCTATAACTCCAGCAATTTTTAATTCTTTCTTTCTCAATTTTTGGATCAAAGCCATTTCCGCATGCCAGACTTATTAGATGTTGTAGAAGCACATCATAAGATAATTCGGGAAGTCTAATTTCCTCAGATATACCACTTTTTATTATTCTTCTCATTGCACTAATCTCTAATAACTCTAAAGAATTAGTAGGCATAAAAATTATTTTTGATTTTCCACCTGGTCTATGAGCACTTCTTCCCGCTCTTTGTATGAGTCTAGCTAAATTCTTTGCACTACCAATTTGAACTATTTGATCTACAGGTTGGAAGTCAACTCCTAAATCTAACGAGCTGGTGCAGACTACCCATTTTATTAATCCGTCTTTAACACCTTCTTCAACTCTTTTTCTATCTTCTTTATCCAGGGAGCCGTGATGAAGTGCAATTTTGTCTTCCATCTCTGGGAGAAAAAATTTAAGACATTGATACCATCTTTCAGATTGATTTCTCGTATTGGTGAATAATAAGGTGCTTTTATTTTTATCCAGGATTTTTAATAGTGAAGAATGACTTCTAATCCCAAGATGCCCACTCCATGGAAAGGTAGTTTCCTCCTCTGGTAAAACACTTATAATTTCGATCTCTTTTTGAATATTTGTACTTATAATTTTGGGTTTAATAGCGCTCATCCCAACTATTGCTCTTGCTGCTTCTTCAATATTTCCAATAGTTGCAGACATTGCCCAAATTTGTAAATTTTTTATATTACCTCTTAGCCAACTTAAAGATAACTCGCACTGGTTCCCTCTTTTACTACCCATTAATTCATGCCATTCGTCAATAATTATTGATGACAACTCCTTGAACAGATTATTAGATTCTTTATTAGAAAGTAAAAGAGATAAAGATTCTGGAGTGGTAATAAGAACATTAGGTGGTTTAGCAAGTTGCTTTTTCTTTTCATATGGGGTTGTATCCCCATTCCTAATTTCAACAGTGATTTCTTTATTAAAATGCAAAGCTGCTAATTGTATGGAATTTTTTAGGTCTCTACTTAGTGCTTTTAAAGGGGTTATTAATAATATATTCACACTTTTATTATTTTTGGGACCATCTATCTTTGATAGAGGTCCCATTAATGCAGCATAAGTTTTGCCGCATCCAGTAGGAACTTGTATTATTCCACTTTCTCCATTTAAAAATGCTTCCCAAGATTCGATCTGATAAGGTAATGGCTCCCATCCATTTGTGGAGAAAAACTGTTTAATTTTAGAAATTAAATTATTTTGCTTATTATTTTTCGTAATATTTTTCATGATATTTTTTTCATTAATTCATAAGCATTCTCTAGGCTATCGGCATCATTAATTTTTTTATCTTTTCTCCATTTTGTTATTCTTGGAAATCGTACTGCTATGCCTGACTTATGACGTTTAGAAATTTGTATTTTCTCAAAAGATATTTCGAATACCATTTCTGGTTTTAACGATCGAACTGGACCAAATTTTTCTATTGTATTTTTTCTTATCCACCCATCTAGCTCTTTAATCTCAATATTCGTTAAACCAGAATATGCACTTGCAAATTTAATCAATTCTTGGCCTTTCCATAATGCAAAACTATAATCTGTATACAGACCAGCTCTTCTACCGCTACCGCCCTTAGCGTAAATTAGAACAGCATCCAGTTGCATAGGATCAACTTTATATTTCCACCAAATACCTTTCTTTCTGCCAGAGGAGTATATAGAAGTCTTTTTCTTAATTATTAATCCTTCAGTATTATTTTCTCGAGATTTTTCTTTATGGGCTAAAACATCAGGCCAATCTCTTGGATAGATTAAATCACATATTTTGAAAATATCATAGATATTATTCTCGGTTTTATTTTGCCATTTTGAAAAATATTTTTCTAAGTCAATTCTTCTATTTTCTAATTTAATTTCTCTTATATCTCTCCCATTAATCTCTAAAAGATCATAAGCAATAAAAATAATTGGATATTTTATTTGGATTGATCTTGTAGGAGACTTTCTATTTATTCTTTTTTGAAGTAAAGAAAAATCAAAGGCAATTTGTTCTTTAAAATCCCAAACTAATAATTCCCCATCAAGAACAAAATCATCTTTTATATGTGACATTTTCTCTACTAATTCTGGGAAAGATTCATTTACTAATTCTTGCCCTCTTGTCCATAATGAAACATTGCCTGATCTTTTAATTAATTGCATCCTTATACCGTCATATTTCCATTCAAATTGAAAATCATTTATTGAATTTTGGAAGATTTTATCTTCAAAAGTATTTGCTAGAAGAAATGGAAATGGTTTGGAATTTAACTCTTGAAGATTGATATTCTTGTTAATTAAAAATTCATATGAATCAATTGAAGGTTTAAAATCCCCCATCAACCTATGAGAAATAATCTCTTCATCAATATTAATTAGTTTTGATATTGATTTTGTGATTAATCCGATAGAGACTCCTACTCTAAAAGTTCCTGTAAGAATTTTATTAAAAATTAGATGGTTATCTTCAGGTAATTTTTCCCAAAGATTTTTAATTTCTAAATTTTTCTCCTCCTCATTAAGTTTTGATAATGCAGGTATTGTTTCGCTTAGTAATTTATTGAGACTTATATTTGATAATTTTTTATTTGTGGAAGTAGTTTTATTTTTAAGTAATAACGTTATTACCTCAGCAGAATCACCCACTTTTAAATAACATGTATCAATTAACCATTGAGGATATTCATATATTTGAGAAAAAAGATTTTTTAAATATCTTCCACTAATAAATCTCTTATTACTTTTTCCAGTTAGCAAATATATTGCCCATGAATTATCTATTGGATCATTAGATAAAAAATAATTCTTTAAAACTTCAATTTTATTATTTGTACTATTAATTGAATCTAGATCGCCAAATAATTCTGAAAACTTTTTTAAGCTCATATTTATTTTCTGAATAAAAGAACATTTATTGATTCTTTTTCAACTAAATATTTACTTAAGGCTTCACTATCTCCATGATGAAAAAATACATTTTTTGCTTCAGACTTTTTTACTACTTCCAGAATTCCATCCCAATCCGCATGATCAGATATTGCGAATCCTTTATCATATCCTGATCTTTTTCTTAGAGCTCTTATTGACATCCATCCACTAGCGAAAGCTGTTTGAATGTTTTTGAAATTTTTTAAATATGAACCCTTACTTAAAGATGGCGGTAATAATATTAGACTTCCTTTAAGTTCCTCTATCTTTTTTTTATTTTCAATTTTTATAGTATCTTTAATATCAATTCCAAGTTCCCTATAAGTGTTGTTCATTTTGTGAATACTGCCATGAGAATAAATATTGCCTTCAAAATTTGTTCGACTAATTTCGTTTAACAATCTCTGAGCTTTTCCAAGTGAATAGCAGAAAAGTAAAGAAGTTTTTTCTGGTGAATTAGTTATCCATTTTGAAATATCATTTGCTATTTTATTTGATTCATCCCACTTAAATATCGGCAAACCAAAAGTACATTCGCTTATTAAATAATCAGTTTTTACTATTTCATATTGTTTGCAAGTCTGATCTTTTTGAAGCTTAAAGTCACCTGAAATTAACCATTTTTCTTCAGCAAAAATAAACCTTATTTGACTAGATCCAAGGATGTGACCCGATGGATGAAAAGAAATATTAATGCCATTTATCTTAAATTCTTCTCCATATTCAAAAGTCTTAATTTTGATATTATCTCCAACTCTTTCTTTAAGAAGTACCGCAGTTTCCTTGGTAGAAATATATTCTTCACAGCCAAATGTAAAGTGATCAAAATGAGCATGAGTTATTAATGCCTTTTTTACTGGCTTGCTTGGATCAATCCAAATATCAGCAAGTTCACAATAAAGATTTCCATCTTTATATCTAATTAAATATTCTTGTTTAGTTGTCAAAACTACATCTCTTACAATGAAGTTAATTTAGCTAATTATGCCCACGCTTGTTTTGACAAAGCTATGGCTGAAATTGTTAGTAAAGCAATAACTACAAATTTGTTACTCCAATTAATCATGAATGAACTAATTTTGTTGAAAGAAACTCTATTAGATGGCACAATCTTTTTTTTATTAATAATGTGATTATTTTCTAAGTAATTTAAATTTTTAATCTCATTTATTAATTTAGATTCGCAAGTTGAGAGTTTTTCTACTTGATTTAATAATTCAATATCTTCTGGCCTTAATAAGTAATTTAATTCTTTAATTTGTTTTTCGTTTTTCATAAGAAATTCTTTAACGATCTCATCTGTCCCTAACCCCTTCTTTATATTTAAAAGAATAAAATCTCTTTCCCAGGATTTTTCAAGAGAATTTAAAATTTTGCTTATGCTCATTTTAAGTATTTTTACTTATGATAAATTATTATTTTTTTCTTCTGTGGCTTATTCCTTTAAGTAATTAAAAAAAATTATTTTTATTTAAGATTTACGAATAAGTCTGTTAGCAAAATATTTTATCTTTACCTTTTCTACAATTTTTTTAGAACTGCTTTTAGCTTTAACTTTATTTAAATTGACCACTTCATCTGACGCATTTTTGCCAGTTTCAAAATAACTTTTAATTTTTTCTAATTCTTCTTTATTTAATCTTTTTGTTGCACCTTTTGCATTGATTCCAAGTTTCTTGCAGGCTAATAATATTCTATTACTTTCGACATGAAGATCTTTGGCAATACTGAAAATAGGAGTGTTGATAGACATTATTTTCTTTACTATGAAATTTATTATTTATAGTATATTTATAAGTTAGAAATTAAATATATTTTTAATTATTATTAATTTTAAAACTTTTTTTAATTAGGCTACTTCATCTTCAAAATTATTTAAATCATTAAACTTCCTCTTCATGGTTGGATTATTTCTAGTTAGTTTCTTTACTGTCAAATCTTGAGATTTGCTGTCAGCAGATAAAAGATGTTTTTTTGAGAGTACTAAAGCCTCTTTAGTTTTTTGTAAATGGGTTATTGATTTATCAATTTCTGAAATGGCATCATTAAATCTATCCTGGGCAAGTGAAACATTTTTACCAACTGCATTTTTGAATTGCTCAAGAGTACTTTCAAAATTAGTTATGTCAAAATTCTCACGTTTCATTAAATCAATTTGTGATTTGTATTTTAAGGTTTCCATAGATGCATTTCTTAGCAGAGAAATAATGGGTAAGAAAAATTGAGGTCTTATGACATACATTTTTGGGAATCTATGAGAAACATCTACTATGCCAGAATTATATAGTTCACTATCTGGTTCTAGAAGGGATACGAGAACTGCATATTCACAAGATTTTTGTCTTCTATCTTTATCTAATTCTTTTAAAAAATCTTCGTTTTTTCTTTTATTAGTTCCATTTAAACTTTCATTCTTCATCTCAAACATTATAGATACGACTTCGGTTTTATTTTCATCAAATTCTCTAAATATATAGTCACCTTTACTTCCTGAAGTGGCATCATTATCCTTTTCGAAATATGAGTTTTTAAAAGCAGATGCGCGATTCAGATTAAATTGGGTTTCGCAATGGATTTCTAATGTTTCCCCTACCATCTTTGTCGATAATCTAGATTTCATTTCTCTTAACTCCTGAATAGTCAGGTCCCTTTCACTAATTTTGCTCTTAAACTTTTCTTCAATTAATTTTTCATTAATTGAATGTTCAAGTTTCATCTTTTCAATGGAATTTGTTAATGATAAGTTCTCTTTTTCTAAATTAGTAATAGCTTCACTAACTTTGTTTTTTAATGATAATTCTGAAATTAAAGACTGGTTTTTTAATTCATCCTTCAACTTGATTAATTCATTATTCAATGAATTAATTTTATTTGTTGCTTGATTTTTTAAATCGTTAAGGGCATTTGTTTTCTTTTCTTCAGCTATTTTTAATTTAGATACAAGAGTTTGGATCTCAGACTCTTTAATGCGATTATGCTCTATTAGCTGTATTTTTAACTCTTGTTTTAAAATTTCTAAAGCTTTTTTATTATCCTCTTCAGCCAAAATAAGTCTTTCTTTTATTTGTTTGTTGAATTCTTCGTCTTTTATCTGAAGAAGTATTTCTTCAAAGCTGCTGGGATCAATTCGGAAAGTTTTGCCGCACGAAGGACATTTAATATCTTTCATTTTTTTATTACAAAATTAATATTAGAAATGATTTAATATTCGTCTTATGTAAAAGAATATTATTCTTGACTCAGAATAAACAAGGATCTAATATTATGCATTAAAAAAAAAATAATTCTGCAATAAAGTTATATTAATCCTGATTCCTTAAGAATATTTATTTTATTTGCTAATTCAATATCTGCAGAAGATATTGAGCGGTCTAAATTTTTGTGAGATGAAACTGTATAACCACTATCATCCACAAATTCGTCTTCAGCATCTTTTAAGTGGGCATTCTCATTGTGAAGATCTTTAAAATTATCCGACTTGTATATATTTGACTTGCTGATATTACTATATCCAAAATTCGCAATTCCTCTTGCATCTAATGCTTCCTCAACTAATATTCCAACTACTTTAGATCTACTTATAGATTCGCTCTTCGATATTTCATCAATAATTTCAAGTACTCTTTTTCTAGGAAGATATCCTATCCTTTTAACTTTAGTTTCCATGAAGTCTTTCATTTGTCAATATTGTAACACTTCTGTCAAATGATATTCGATTTTGATCAATACCACTCATTTATAAATTTAAATAATGAGATTTAAAGTATAATTTTAAAGGATACTCATACTAAGTTATTTCTCAAATAGTAATGAGGATAGTTTATATGATTTTCTAATTACTCTTTCAGATTTGGTCAAATTTCTGAAATTTTCTTTATTTAAATTTCAAATATTATGAAAGATAAACTATATGACAATGCTGATAGCTTTGCAATGTCATTTGATGAGGAATGGAAAAATATTGATTGTGATAATTTGCGAATAAAGATAGACAAGATATTTGAAATTTTATCAGACCACCCTTTTTTAATCTCTAACCCTGAAAATGCTAGAAAAATGGCAGAATTTAGAATATTTTCATTAAAAAAATTTCAATAATTACTTTCAAGTTCAATTTTAATTAATTATCTAAACTTTATTTTCAATACTTGAGTTTACATAGTTGGCGAATTAAAAAATCCCTTACTATATAAAAATATTATGATGCCAATTATTGGTCCTATTCCAAATACAAATAGTACTAATTTTGCAGAATTTTTTGTTTGACCTAATTTTTGATCTTTTAAATTTGGTTTTGATTGAATTTTTTTTGATTTTTTCTTTTTCATGAGTGATATATTACTACAAGCCAACTTTAAAAGTTTCTGATGCGTTATTGAGTTTGAAATAATTTTTCAATCTAACAAAATTCATATGAAAGTCAAAAAGACCATATTGTATAATGAAGAGACTTTAAAGCAAATATGAGTGCAACTAAGAGAGAGGAAGTATGTTCTCACCTTAGATATATAAGGTTAGAGCTTAGAGAGATGCATCAAATGCTTATCAAAGAAGATTTGTTGCCAGATCTTAATGAAGCAAAGGAAGTGCACGCACAACTCGATGCTTTATTGGATTTATTATCAGAAAAAGGTGTAAAGAAGATTAAAAGTCAATTTTGAATCCTATAATTCATTTAAATATAATCAAAGATAATTTGTAGCTGACTCTATTTTTTTTCTATTATCGTGCATTTGTTCTAATTTGTTGTATATATCTTTAATTTGGATTTGTATTAGATCTGTTGAACTTATATGGCTTAAGGCATCCAATGTTGTTAGAAGGCTTTCCTTGGCTTCAATTAAATGTCTACATTCTTTACTGCCCGCTTCGTATGACATAATATTTTAATGAAAGGACTTTATTATCACAAATATATTAAAAATTCTTCCGTATTGCTTGATACTCTTATTTAATTAACGCTTATTATTGTAATTTTCAATACAGAATAAGCATTTAATTTTACTAGTATCAAATAAAACATTATGCAAGAAAACCCAAATGATTATAAATTTTGTATGAAATTAGCTTTAAATAATGCAAAAAAAAGAATTAATTTACTAGATAATTCTGATAAAAATTGCGTTATAGAAGAATATAAGGAATGGATTAATGATGGTTTAAATAAGCATTCAGTTTTACTGCTAAGAGATGATCCGATTATCTAAAATGACCTAAAAATATTTTCTAATTTTTTGTATTTGAAGTAACCCTAAATAAAAAATAAAGGCTTACGATAAATATTATTGACAGAATAACAGTTAATGAAGAAAAACTATCCATATATTTACTAATTAAAAATTTGTTTAACTATAGCAGTTAACTTCAATAAGTCTTGCCTTCAAGTTTCGTTCAAAAGTGAAAGAATAAATTTATCCAAACTTTCTTTTTCTAGAAATATTTTTTTTTTCTTATAAGCCTTTAATTTCTTAAAAATTAAATTAACTAAGTGATCTGATTTTGGAGTCATATATTAAATTTATTTTTCCAATAAATAAATTTTCTCTTCACCTATTTTATCTGGCTTTGTTATTTTACATCCTTTATCTTTTTCCATATTACAATCTTTTGTGGCAGGAACAGATTTCCATGTGCAAATTTTTTCTTGGGAATCTTCTTTTAAGATATTCCATCCATTATCTAGGTATTCTGAAATTCCATCCTCTCCACAAGAAAACTTTATTTCCATTCTTTTCTTTTCTAAATTAGGATTCTCATCAATATTTTTTTCCAAATCATTTCTGGGATACTCTTTGTTAGTTGATGTCCTGCAAGAAATTAAGAAAATTGAAATTATAATTAACAGAGGAAATTGTTTTATTATTTTCATTTTTTAAATTTAGATTAATCCAAATTATCTACATTATAGTTTATTTTGATTCTATCAATGTAAGCAGTTTATCCATTTTATTCATTAATTCTTTTATATCATCTGGCTTCGGTAAGATTAATTCTTCCGTAACTTCTAAATGCATTTTTTTTAAGTTTTGCCTCAAATCTTTTAGATGCATTTTTACATTTTCTTTTTTTTGTTTTATATCAGTCATAGAAAAAGATTTTAAACTTTATTAAATTTTAAATTAAAATTATATTGTTGAGGTGCTTATTTACAGAGAATAATTCAAAATTTAATTTTTTAAATTTTCTATTTCATAGATTTCTTCGCCACCATGACAAAAATTTGTAGATATCATTTTTATTTCCCTATTATTTACACCAATTATATTTTTATTTTTAATAATATAATTTTTAGCAATCGCTTCACAATCTAATTTGTTTTTTGCATGTTTAATAACTGGATAAAAATATCCCAATATAGCAATTACAGACAGAAATATTGTTATTGATTTTTTTTCGTTTTTAATAAATTCCTTAGAAGTTTTTTTTGTTTTTAATATTTTTATTAGTAATTTATCTGGTAAACCTATTTGAACAAATAATAACTCTACCCACCATGGGAGAGACTTATCTTTCTTTTTCTTAAAGTTTTCGGAAGTATTCATTTTCTTGGCTTCATAATTTTGATTTCTAACTTCTTTAGAATTAGTTGTTTTTTTTCTACTCATATCATCGAATGATTTATTTGGAATGTAGAGGTTTTATTTTGATTTGGAAACTATATTTTTATTTTATAAGTTTTAATTTAATTTATCTATGCATTTGAGTATTGTTAATTTGTATTTGAAAATTCTAAATGGCAAAAAAAAGAAGGAAGTTGAATAAAGAGTTTGAGAGGAAAATATATTCATCAAAAAAAAATGTCGAATTAGTATTAGCAAAAATCTATGATATTGATGATGAAGACATACAAAAAGAATATATGACCGCTTTTAACAACGTGGTTTACCTATATGATGAATTAAAAGGTGATTATGAACAGCAAGGGTTTTCTGATAACTCAGAAGAACTTCTCACAAACTATAAAAATGCTTTTAATCTTTTCGAATCAGAATTTGAAATTTAAATTTAATTTCTAATTACCGTTTGTAAGGTTTAACGTGAATTTCAATTCGCTTCCCTTTTTGGAGATCAGATCTTTTCTCTTGTAAACTTTTGATACATAAAGATTTCCTATTCTGCTTTGAGCAAAATCTTTTTATTTGGTAGTCAGTAAGCGAGAATGATTTATTACTAAATAAAAAAAAGGCAAATAAAAATATAGAATAATTTAATACCAATTTCATTTGTTCTCTCCTGAATATTTTCTAATACCCTTTAATTTAATTACTTTTTATTATAAAGATCTATGATTTCTTTTAATTCATCTTTACTTAATTCTGTTGAAATAAAAACTTCTTGAGCTGTATTACCCTTTCTTGCGATAGCTTTATATCCGTTTATAGTTTTCACTGACAATCTAATTATCAATTTAGAGGATCTTCCCCTGGCTCTTGAAATAACAGCTGGAGTTATTGTCTTGATATTATTTTCCAGTGCTAATTTTTGAAGTATTGGAATTAGACCTTCTATATTTGTACTATGATTTAAAACTAATCTTCCCAATTTACTTTATTACAATTCTATTGTGAAAATTTTGTTTCTGAGAAATTAACTTTAGCTTTAATATGAATAAAAATTTTGAAGTTCTGTTATATTTATAAAAACGATTAAATTCTAATGATCTTTCAAATAGGTTGGGCAGCATTGGCTGCTATTTTTACTTTTTCAATTGCCATGGTTGTTTGGGGAAGAAATGGGGACGGATCCATTGACATATGATTTCATTTTTAACTTATGAAGTCTATTTAAGTAAATTTCTTATCTTAACCTCGTTTGTTTTACTCATATTAATAACATTAGCTGTAATTTATATATCTTATGTCTCTTGGAAAGATAAAAAAAGATTAAAAAAATAGTTATTATTTTTTTAATCTTTTTTCTTATCCTTAATTCTGAGCTCTTCAATTAATTCTTTTGCTTGCTCCATTTTTGATATGCTGCTTTTGTAGATTCCAATATCTTTTTCTGCTTTATTGGCAGATAAGCTTAACTTCTCAAAAATATCAGAGGTCATCTTATTTTTATCTGATTCATTTTTCTCTTTGAAATCTTGTGAGTTTGAAATTAATATATATATCCCTAAGTTCAAAATCCTTGAAGGATAAAGTTTAGAATTACTTTTTTCTACTAATAATTTTGAAATATCTTTAGATGTTTTATCCTTTAATTCTTTTTGAGACTTTTTAGATATTTCATTAATTTCCTTCGCCTCAAAATTTGTAGAACTGCATAAAGATTCAAAAAGTAGATCCAAGTGTTTTTCAGGTTGATATCCTTTCATTAATTCTTTGAATGTTTCGGTGAGTCCGATACAAAAGAGATAATCTTGCGTAAATTCATTTTGATGGTTCAAAAGATTAAGTTCGACAAGCATTTCATCAACTATTCTTTTATATAAACCTGGAATGACGTAAGGAAATTTTTCATGAAATAACTTTTTGCTATCTGAAACAGTCAATTTTTCTTTCAATTTTTTATATGTAAACCTTAATAAGGTTAGCGTATGTTGACTCAATATCGTTAATATCTAATAAACAGATAAATATTATTATGATCCCTTTAGTTTTAGAAGAATCGGGCGGTAGTGAAAGAGTCTTTGATATTTATTCGAGACTATTAAGAGAGAGAATAATCTTTTTGGGAGAACAAGTTACTAGTGAAACTGCTAATAGAATTGTTGCTCAATTATTGTTCCTCGAGGCAGAGGATCCAGATAAGGACATTTATATGTACATAAATTCACCTGGCGGTTCCGTATATGACGGATTGGGTATCTTTGACACCATGCAACATGTAAAGCCTGACATCCATACAGTTTGTGTTGGCTTAGCAGCTAGTATGGGTGCATTTTTGCTTGCGGCAGGTACTAAAGGTAAAAGAAGCAGCCTTAGACATTCAAGAATAATGATTCATCAACCACTTGGAGGTGCTAGAGGTCAAGCCAGTGATATAAGAATTCAAGCAGATGAAATTTTGTTCTTAAAAGAACGACTAAATACTGAATTATCAGAAAGAACTGGAAAGGATTATGACACTATCAAAGAAGATACTGATAGAGATTTTTATATGTCCCCTAACGAAGCTGTTGAGTACGGTTTAATTGATCTGGTGTTAGATAAGAAACCAATAAAAGTTTAGCTTAACAATTGAGGTGTTCTTTCTTTCTCAGGAATTTTGGTGTATTTGGAGAGAATACTTACAAATTCATCACCATCTAATGTTTCTTTTTCGATTAATAGGTCAACTATCTTATCCATAGCTTCTCTATTTTTGCTTACTATTTCGTAGGTTTCTTTGTAACATTCTTTGACCATTATTCTTACGCTTTCATCTATTTGTTTAGAGATTGAATCAGAAACTTCACTTCTAGTCATTAAATCTCTACCAACAAATACTTCTTGATTACCGCTTTCTAAAGCTATCGGACCTAAATTACTCATCCCAAATCTAGTAACCATTTGACGGGCCATTGAAGCAACTTGTTGGAAATCACCACCAGCTCCTGTCGTAATCTCACCTTCTCCAAAAACTACATCCTCAGCAGCTCTACCTCCCAAAGCACCCATTATTCTTGCTTTTAATTGCGCCCTGCTAACAAGGGTTTGTTCATCATCTGGGGTAAACCAAGTTAATCCCTTAGCTTGACCTCTTGGAATGACGGTAACTTTTTGAACAGGATCATGGGCTTTGACAAGTGAACCTATGAGAGCATGGCCAACTTCATGATAAGCAATTAATCTCTTGCTTCTACCATCTGTTAATGGGGAACCTTCCATTCCTGCAACAATCCTATCTACAGAGTCATCAATTTCTGAGATACTTATAGAATCTTTTCTCCTTCTGGCAGTTAATATAGCAGCCTCATTTAATAAATTTGCTAAATCTGCTCCAGTAAAACCTGGTGTTCTTCTTGCTATGCTTTCGAGCGTTAAATCCTCTTGAAGTTTCTTATTCCGAGCATGAACCTCCAATATTGATAATCTGCCCTTGATGTCAGGTGCATCTACAGTTACCTGTCTATCAAATCTGCCTGGTCTCATTAGCGCTGAGTCTAGAACATCTGGCCTGTTTGTGGCTGCAATTATTATTATGCCACTATTACCTTCGAAACCATCCATTTCAGTAAGTAATTGATTGAGAGTTTGTTCTCTCTCATCATTACCTCCACCAATACCTGCACCTCTTTGCCTTCCGACTGCATCGATTTCATCTATAAAAATTAGACAAGGACTATTTTCTTTAGCTCTTTTGAAAAGGTCTCTTACCCTACTTGCACCAACACCAACAAACATTTCAACAAATTCAGAACCTGATAATGAGAAGAATGGCACACCAGCTTCACCTGCAATTGCTTTAGCTAAAAGGGTTTTACCAGTACCAGGAGGTCCTACCAATAGAACTCCTTTGGGAATTCTTGCTCCTACAGAAGTAAATTTTTCTGGTTTTTTCAGAAAAGTGACAACTTCTTGTAAATCCTCTTTGGCTTCGTTAACACCTGCAACATCATCGAAAACAACTCCTGTTTCAGCTTCCATTGCAAATCTTGCCTTAGTTTTGCCAAATTGCATTGCTTGCCCAGGACCTCCAGGCATACCATTTGACCTCCTTGCCAACAAAATTAAACCTCCAATTAAGATAGCTGGGAAAAGTAAATTACCCAAAATTCCTAAAGCAGGAGGGGCTGTTTTAACTGGATGTACATCAAAACTGATTCCCTCATTTTTTAAAATATTTATAAGTTCAGGCGTTAAGCCTGGAAGATCTACACGCAACCTTTGGACTTTATTATCTAGATCCGAATCTATTGTCTCTATAACTGCATTTCTGCCACCCTCAAAAATATCAACAGATGTAACCCTTCCTGAATTAATATAGTCTAAAAATCTGCCGTAACTTACTCTTGCCACCGCAGAATTTCTTGGTGCAACAGTAGTTCCATTAGATTTAAGTGAATCAACATTGCTTGAAGATAAAAATTGGTAGGAAAGTGCTATTACTAAAAGTATAGGTAAAGCCCATAAAATTAATGTTTTAAATTTCTGATTCATTAATTTGTAGAAAGTTAATTCAATGATTCTAGAATGAATCAGTTCATTTCGTTGATATTTTCTCTATTTTTATGCTTATACTACTCTTAAAAGTATCAAATTTATAAATGAAATTTGAGATCAAGGATAAGGTTAAATTGATTGCGCCAGTCTCATACTTGAAGACTTCAGATAACATGCCTATGTTAAGACCACCTGATCTAGTGGCAATTGATGAAATTGGAGAAATTCTATCAATCAAATCTCCAGATACTGTTGAAGTGAAGTTTAGAAGAGGTTCGTTTTTGATTGATATTGATAAGATTGAGAAAAACTAACTTAAAAGTTTTGCTCCCACTTATTTTGTATCTCTAGACATATTTTTTTATTGCCAGAAATACTCAAAAAAGGTTTTGAAAAATACCTATTAGTTAATTTAAGGATATCTAACGAAGATATTACCTCTATCTTAGAGTTTAAATCGATCTCTGAAATTGGTGAAATTCCATAACTAATTAATTGTATTTTTCTCTGTAAAATTTCATCTATTGATTGAGACCCCAATAAAAAAGAACCTTTTAGTTTTTCTTTTGCTAAAAATATTTCAGCATCAGTCAACAGATTAAAAAGTAAATTTTTCCATAGTGTCGATAAAAGTTCAAAAGCAAAAAGTGCTTGCTTATTAGACACTGATAAATAAACTAAAAATGGGGCATTCCCACTCCTGATAGGATAATAAACACCTAAATCGTATGTAATACCATGTTTCTCTCTAAACAGTTTAAATAAAGCAGCACTCATTCCATAAGATAAATATGATTCCAAAACCTTAAGTGGTAAATATTCACTACTTCTTCGTGAACAAGTTTGGTCCCCCATCATTATTATTGTTTGATTTGAATTATTATTAATGTAATCAAATCTATTAGCAGCAGTTAAATTATGATTTACACGTCCTGATTGTTCTTTTAGGATTTTTTTTTCTATTGTTTCAAAATTTTTTCCATTTATAGCGGGATTATTTGAAATTAAATACTTTTCTCTATTTTTAAAATTCTTAAACTCGAGTAAAACATCTTCATAGGTAATCTTTGATACATCCTCTGAATTTCCAAAAGTATTAAAAGCATAAGGATGATTTGAGTAAACTATTTTTCTCCATTTTTCAAAACAGATATTGAATGGATTCTCTTTATCTTTCTTAAGGTAATCAGTAGAAGATTTTTTTACTTTTTTAAATTCTGTTTCCGAGAGGATTGGCTTATTAATTATTAAATCTAATAAAGGGAACAACTTGCTGAAATGTTCATTTAAGGATTTAAGGCTTATTGAAATACCATCTTCAAATATTTCTTGATTTAATTCTGCTCCATAGGACTCAATATACTTAGAGAGAGTGAAATTGTTAAAACCTTCACATCCTCTGGTAAGTAATGAACAAAGGATCTTGTTTATCCCTTTTTTGCCAGTACTGTCCATATCACTCCCCCCTTTTATCCAAATTGAAGCAGTTGAAAAATTTCTTTTTTTATTATTTAAAAAATATCTTTTTAACATTTACTTAGGGGATGCAACTAAAGTAAATTTCTCTCCACGTATGTATTCTGTAATCTCTTTGAAGTTATCCAAGTCACTCCAATATTTTAAATGACTTTCTAAATTATTTATTGAAGATTTTCTCCCCCAAAGAAGTTCATTTCCAAAGAATGAAGAGATTTGTGTAGATGTCTCTAAATTAAAGATATAGTTACTCTTCACAATATTTATTGCTTTTTTTATTTCATCCAAAGCCAAGGCTTTAAAATTTGAGATCTCATCAATTGTTTTATTAATTTGCGTTTCTACTAAATCAATATCTTTGGACTCACAACTTGCTTCCATTATAAATAATCCTCCTAATTCTCCAGCATTTACATCTACATATACCGATTCAACGAGATTACTATCTTCTTTTAAAATTTTAACTAATCTACTATTTTTTCCAACAGAGAGTATTGCTGCCAATATCTCAAGTCCAATAATATTTTTTTGATCATTTAGGTTTGGGATAAACCAAGCCATAAATATTCTTGAAAACTCTAAATTATCAAACTTAACTGACTCTCTACCATTCCTGATTTTTAAAGAAGGTTTATTTTTTAGATTTATTAAATTTGGACTTTCTTTAATGCCAGATAGATCACTTTTTTCAAAAATTTTATAAATTTCTTTAGAGAGATTTCCCGCAATTGCAATACAAATTTTTTCAGAAGTGTAATGTTTGCTATGAAACTTCACAAGGTCATTTATCTCTAAGTTTTTAATACTATATTCAGTTCCCAGAATTGAATTGGCATAATTCGGACTTAACCAAACCCTTTTTAAAAAATAATTAAATAGTCTCTCTTCAGGCTGATCATTTTGTTGTTTTATTTCATCAATAACTACACCTTTTTCTTTTATAAATTCATCTGGATTAAAATCTGGAGCAATGACAATATTTGTCAAAAGAGCTAGTGATTCTTTAAAGTTACTTGGTGGAACTAAGACATGGTAATGTACATCATCATAACCTGTTGAAGCGTTACTTAATCCGCCTAGTGATTCAATTTTATGGTCAAACTCACCCGGCATTATTTTGTTAGATCCCTTAAAAATCATATGCTCTAGAAAATGAGCAGTGCCGTTTTTATCAACATCCTCAAATGAAGAACCTGCTTTGCACCAAATATCAATGCTTATAAGCGGCAATTCTTTATTATCCACAAACACACATCTAGTTTTGCTTGAATGGGTGTAATAGATAACATCTCCTACGTTCATTTCGGTTCTCTATTTAAATTCTATTTTGGTACTTTTTAGTCTTGTTGTCTGAATCTTTAACTAAAACAAAATTAACTGACCCTCTTATTTTGGATTTATTACAAAATATTAGAGAGCATAGATCCATGCTTGAGGACCTTAAGAGTATAAAAATTGATCCAAAACTAACTAACATAATATCTAATGAAATAGGCAGAGAACTTTATATTGAAAATGAATTTCATAAAGCAAAAGGTTTTAGAAAGTTACATATTGAAGTGGCAGAATTTTCAAAGAATCTTAAGATATTACACTGCGTTTTTTTCCCTGATCCAAAGTTTGATATCCCCATTTTTGGAATGGATTTGGTGAAAATAAATGATATTGTTTCTGCTGCCATTGTTGATTTATCACCGGCATCAAGAAACCAAGCTTTGAAATACGAAAAATTACTTTCTGAAGTTGATAAAAGTTCTTTTACCTCTTTGAGAGAGATTCCTAAATGGGGGAAGATTTTTTCTAATAATGTATTTTTTGCTTCCTTAAAAAGTAAATCAGAAAAAAATAATTTTTGTAGAGTTGTTGATCAATACCTCACTATCTTGATCAAATTAAGTAAGAAAGCAAAACCGGAAATTAATAAAAAAATTATCCAAGAGAGAATAGATTTTCAAAAAAATTATTGTGTTCAACAAATGAAAAATGAGAAGACTAGCATGGTTCTTTTAAAATATTTTGATGAAAAATGGGTCAATAACTATATAAAAACAGTACTCTTTGATTTTTAATGAAATTAAAAATATTAAAAAATTTATTTATTTATTTTTTATTATTTACTCCAATATCTCTTGGTGTTATTTCCTGTTCTGGAAATAATAAATCTAGTTCAAAATTTAAAGAGGAAATAACTTCAGATTTCATACCTCCTATTAAAGCTGTTGCCGCACTTGGTCAACTTTCTCCTTCGGGAGAGATTAGACAATTAGCAGCTCCAATAAGTCAATTTGGCTCTTCCCCCCGAATTGTCGAAATTTTAGTTAATGAAGGAGATTTCGTAAAAAAAGGTGATATACTAGCGATCTTTGAAAATAGAGAAAAATTAATCGCTGATCTTGAAAGAAACGAAAATCTAATTAATACTATTAATGAAGAAATTAACCTAAAGAAAGATCAAATTCAAAGGTATGAGTTGGCTTTGAACAAAGATGTATATTCTTTTGTAGAGTTTTCACAGAGAAAAGATGAATTATTAAAATTGCAAAAACAGAAAATAAACCATATCGGAGATCAAAAAAACATCAAGATAGATCTATTTAATTCAAAACTAAGAAGTCCAATCGATGGTTTTATCCTTGGAATAAACACGAGAGTTGGTGAAAGGCCTCAAAATGAGGGGATTTTGGATATTGGTTCTAGTCAAAAAATGGAAGCTTTGATAGAAGTTTATGAATCTGACATCGATAGGGTCTTTATATCTCAGAATGTTGAATTGAGCAGTGAGAATGGAGGTTTCCAAAAAAATCTTAAGGGCAAAGTGATTAGGATTAGTCCTCAGGTAAAACAAAGAAAAGTTCTATCGACTGATCCAACAGGTGATGCTGATTCACGAATTATCGAGGTACTGGTAAAACTAGATCAAGATTCTATAGATATTGTTCAAAACTATGCAGGAATGAAAGTGATTGCAAAATTTATTCCCTAATGAGTTTTTCTTTTTTTAAATTTAGAAAAATACCATTAGCTTGGTTGTTACTAACTAGGCAACCATTGAGGTTAGCAGTTGCCATAGCTGGAATCAGTTTCGCAGGGATTTTAATGTTTATGCAATTAGGTTTTAGAGATGGTTTATTTGACACTAGCGTAACTATTCATAAACTTCTAGATGCCGATCTAGTTTTGATAAGTCCCAGATCAAAAAGTTCTATAAGCATGAGTGGATTTCCAAAAAGAAGATTAATTCAAACTCTCGCGGTAGAGGACGTTGAAAAAACTGCTCCCGTTAATCTAAATTATTTACTTTGGAGAAATCCCGAAAATCTTAAAACTAGATCAATACTTGCATTAGGTTTTAATCCCTCCGATTCACTTCTTTTAGATGAGGGATTCTCAAAGAAAGCTTATAAATTGAGAAATCCATCAAGAGTTCTTTTTGACAAACTATCTAGACCTGAATTTGGACCGATTGAAGAATGGTTCTTATCTGAAAAAAAAGTTGAGACTGAGGTTGCTGGTAAAAGAGTAATTGTAGAGGGCCTTGTGGAGTTGGGACCATCTTTTGGCGCAGATGGTAATTTGATAACTAGTCGAGAAACCTTCTTAAGACTTTTTCCTGCTAATCCTCCTGGCAGTATAGAAATTGGTTTGGTAAAGCTAAAAAAAGGATCTGATCCTGAATTGATTTCAAGGATATTAAATAACTCACTCCCAAATGATGTTAGGGTTCTTACAAAAAATCAATTTATAGAATTTGAGAAGAATTATTGGAAAAATAGTACTGCAATAGGTTTTATATTTAGTTTGGGAGCATTAATGGGTTTCGTCGTAGGGTGTGTGGTTGTTTATCAGATTCTTTATAGTGACGTTACAGATCACCTCCCAGAGTACGCCACCTTACTGGCAATGGGGTATAGACTTAAGTCCCTTTTCTTTGTTGTAGCTAGAGAAGGGTTTTTGTTGGCATTGTTTGGTTATTTACCTGCTTATTTTTCTGGTCAAATACTTTACTCAGTTATAAGAAGTTCTACTAAACTCCCAATAATAATGGACGCAGACAAAACTATTTTAATTTTCGTATTAGTTTTAGTCATGTGCATGGGATCCGCCGCTGTTGCGATGCGTAAATTAGTTGACGCTGATCCTGCCGAAATTTTTTAAAAATTCAAGATAAGATGTTTAAAGCTAATAAATCAAAAAATAATGTTAAAAACCTTAAAACAGTCTCAATTAATAATTTGAGTCACTTTTATGGAAAAAATGAGAATAAAAAACAAGTTCTTAATGACGTTAATTTAATTATTGATAAAGGAGAGTTGGTTCTTTTGAAAGGACCTTCTGGATGTGGTAAAACGACTCTTTTAACATTAATTGGTGCCTTGAGAACCTGTCAAAGTGGAGATTTAACTGTATTAAATAATCAGTTAAATGGAGCATCAAGGAAAACTCGTCAGATTCTTAGAAGAAGTATTGGAATGATTTTTCAAGGTCATAATCTTCTGAGATGTTTAACAGCAGAACAAAATGTCCAGATGGGTGCCGATTTAATAAAAGGTTTAACATATTTGCAAAGACGTGAAATAGCACGGAATTGGTTGTCAGCAGTAGGATTAGAAGAACATCATAAAAAGTTGCCAAATGACTTATCTGGTGGGCAGAAACAGAGAGTAGCAATTGCTCGAGCTTTATCTGCTAATCCAAAACTTTTATTAGCTGATGAGCCAACTTCTGCTTTAGATAGTGTCACGGGAAGAGAAATAGTAACTCTTTTAAGGAAACTTGCAAAAGAGCAAAATTGTTCTGTACTTATGGTGACTCATGATCCAAGAATTTCTGATATGGCTGATAGGATATTAAATATGGAGGATGGTAAAATATATAGTGCTCATAGTGAGCTAATATAATTAAAAGTTAAAAATTTTATGTCTAAGAGAAGGAATCTAAAAAAAGAAAAGCAGGAACGTAATAGAGCCTATGCTAGAAAATTCAAAAAAAGGAAATTAAGAACTGATGGAAGACCTGATGGTGGAAACGTTACAGGCACAGCAAATAATGGCGGTGCAGCTGATTAGGGAATATCTTTTTTTTTATCTTTTGCAGTTTAATATATCATGCATATTTAAGACATAATCATGAATGTAAGTATTGTTATACCGACTTACAATAGATTACCTATATTAGAGAAATGTCTATTTGCGCTTGAGAATCAAAAATTAAATACAAATATCAGTAATTTTGAAGTAATAGTGGTTGATGATGGATCAACTGATGGGACATCCTCATGGATAAATAAAAACAAAGCTAATCTCCCACACGTTATTCTATTTCAGCAAGAACATGGTGGGCCTGCACTAGGAAGAAATCTGGGAGTAATTAAATCAAAATATGAAATTATTATATTCATTGATAGTGATCTTATTGTTTTAGACAATTTTATAAATTGCCACGTAGAAAAATTACTTGCCTATTGGAGAAAAAATGATAAAAAATGTTTTACCTATGGCTCGGTAGTCAATACATCTAATTTTCTAAATCCTCAAAGTGAAAAACATAAAATAATGGACACTTCTTTTGCATACTTTGCTACTGGGAATGTAGCGATATCAAAAGAATTGATTTTAAGTGTAGGATTATTTGATACTTCTTTTAGTCTTTACGGTTGGGAGGATTTAGAACTTGGAGAAAGATTAAAAAAAATTGGGACAAAATTAATTAAATGCCCAAATGCAGTAGGTTTTCATTGGCATCCGCCATTTAATTGCGAACAAATAGATTCATTAATAGCTCAAGAAAAAGAGAGAGCAAAAATGGCTTTAGTGTTTTATAAGAAACACCCGAATTTAAGGGTTAAATTTATGATTCAATTTACTCCTCTTCATAATTTACTTTGGCAAATTCTTTGCTTGGGAGGACTAATCAGTGTTGATAGAATCCTTCCTTTATTAAGATTCCTAGTAAATAAAAGAAGAAATAGACTTGCACTTGAGATACTTAGGATCCCTCTAAACATGATATACATAAAAGAGTTAACCAAATCAAGATAAAAAACTTTTAGAAATACACATCACTTGCTAGAATAGCTGAACTAAATTTCACACATCTGACAGTTTCGGGTGAATTATTAATATTAATTCCCCGTCGGATGGAGGCTAACCCGAAACCCCTTTTAAATTATGGCTGTTGTATCACTATCAGAAATGATGGAAGCTGGTGCTCACTTTGGGCATCAAACAAGACGTTGGAATCCCAAGATGTCTAAGTATATATATTGCGCGAGGAATGGAGTTCATATTATTGATCTCGTAAAAACAGCATTGTGTATGAACAATGCATACAAATGGACCCGAAACGCTGCAAAAAGCGGTAAACGTTTCCTCTTTGTCGGTACAAAAAAACAAGCATCAGATGTAGTAGCTCAGGAAGCAACACGCTGTGGAGCTGCATATGTAAATCAAAGATGGCTTGGAGGGATGTTGACTAATTGGACAACAATGAAAGCTAGGATTGAAAGATTAAAGGATCTAGAAAGAATGGAAAGTAGTGGTTCAATAGCAATGAGGCCCAAAAAAGAAGCTGCAGTTTTAAGGAGAGAACTTGAAAGGTTACAAAAATACTTAGGTGGACTTAAGGGTATGAGAAGATTACCAGACGTAGTTGTATTGGTTGATCAGAGAAGAGAATCTAATGCAGTATTGGAAGCTAGAAAATTAGATATCTCACTAGTATCAATGTTGGATACAAATTGCGATCCGGATTTGTGTGAAGTTCCAATTCCTTGTAACGATGATGCCGTTAGATCTGTGCAACTTATTTTAGGAAGACTTGCAGATGCCATAAATGAGGGTAGAAAAGGCTCTAATGCCGAAAGAAAAAATTAAATTCTAATTTAAAACTTACTATTCACTATTTTTTATTACTTCAAATGGGAAACATTACAGCAAAACTTGTAAAAGATCTTAGAGACAAAACTGGCGCAGGAATGATGGACTGCAAAAAAGCACTTAACGAAACTGAAGGGAATCTAGATAAAGCTTTGGAATGGTTAAGAAAGAAAGGCATAGCTAGTGCCGAAAAGAAATCGGGAAGAGTAGCGGCCGAAGGGTCAATTGGTAGTTATATTCATACTGGATCAAGAGTCGGAGTTTTACTAGAGTTAAATTGTGAAACTGATTTCGTTGCTAGAGGTGATATATTCCAATCTCTATTGAAGGATGTCTCAATGCAAGTAGCAGCATGCCCAAATGTTGAGTATGTATCAATTGATGAAATTCCAGAAGATGTTGTGGAAAAAGAAAAGCAGATCGAAATGGGTAGGGATGATTTATCTGGAAAACCAGAACAAATTAAAGAAAAAATAGTTGAAGGGAGAATAGCAAAGAGACTTAATGAGCTTGTTTTGCTTTCACAACCCTACATTAAAGATAGTTCTCTAACAGTTGAGGATCTTGTTAAACAAGCAGCTGCAAAAATTGGGGAAAATATCAAAGTAAGACGCTTTACAAGATACACATTGGGAGAAGGTATAGAAAAAAATCAGATGGACTTTGCTGAAGAGGTCGCATCAATGCAAACAAAATAGTCACTTGAATAATTTCAATAATTACCTAGATTTAGATAAAATTAACTCTCAATTAGAGAGAGCTGAAATACAAAAAAGAATATTAACTAGAAAAATTTATAGGGAATATGAACTTTATCTTAATTTAGTAAGAGATCTACTTTCCATCTCTGTAGAAAAAGGACTTAATCAAATATATAGTTATCCAACAATTAATGATAATTTAATGAATGAGAATGAATTCTATAGTCTTTTTGAAAAAAAAATAAGTAAATTATTATTAACTAATTTACCTTTTTTAACAGTAGAACAATTAAAGATAAAGGAAATTGAAAAAAATATAAATAAGGAAATTAATCTTTATATTTTGGATAGTTCCACAAAAATAAAGGATGATCAAAAAGAAAAATTTCAATATGAAGATGGTTTTCAATTAAAGGAAAACACTCAGCTAGAGATTACTGAAGACTTTTCAAATACTTCTGAATATTATCAATCTCATAATTTTGAGGGATTCGTATCACTTGATTTAGATAATAATCATCATAATAATTATTTATCTAAAAAAAAGATTTTTGAAAATTTAGGAGTTGAAAAACAATTTATTTCCTCCTTACTTGAATTGATAGAAGAAGAAAAAGTGGAAAAACCAAGATATCAAGAAAAAGAAAATATCAATCAAATAGATAATTTACCAAAAAATCAGATTTTTAATAATTTTGATTTAATAGATAAGTCATTGGAAAATTTACTATTGAATCTTTCATATAATATTAATCAAGAATTATTCAAGGCAAATCTAATTAAAAAGATGATATCTAAAGATTCTTTTGATTACTTAGTAGGCAAAAATTTAATGATAAAACATCCATATCCATTTGTTATTAATTTCGAATTAGACTTAAATCGGTCATCACTAGTCGGCAATAATTTTCCAAGCATTATTTTCTTCAATATATCTACTGTTGAGTTAGAGTTTAAAAATTTAAATCTTTCTATTCAAAGGAACAAAATAAGTGAGCTAAAAAATCAATTTCAGCGTTTGATTAAAAAAGAGACATATTGGAGGCAAAAAGAAATAACTTTGAATAAGATACGTTGAAAAAATAACTCTTTTTTCAAATGTGACTATTATCGGGAATAATAATAAATTAATTAAAGATTGGATAAGACCTCTTCAAAAATCTCTTACTATTGAAACTGAAAACAAATTTATTAATACTTTAGGAAGAGAAAAATATTTTAATGATTATTTGCACGAATCTTTAAAAAAACTAGATAATCTAAATCTCTCAGACGAATATTTAAGGATATTTTCTGAATTTTCTAAAAAATATAATGAATACAATAAATTAGATGAAAATCAAAGAAAAAGGTTAATTGTAGATACAAGAAAAAATCTTTATAAATTAGGTAAAACTCTAGAAATAGAAAGTTTTAATAATATTTCTAATAATATTTTTCTGAATAAAGCTGATGCAAGTTTGTCTTTTGATTCAGATATTTCATTAATAAAAAATGTAGGAAAAGTTTATAAAAATAAGCTTAATGAATTAGGGATATTTCATATAAAAGATTTAATTAATTATTTCCCACGAACATATCTAGACTATTCGAATAGAGTCAAGATAATAAATTTAAAACCTGATAATTTATACACGTGTATCGCAAACGTTAAAAGATTTTATATTCATAAGAGTAAAAAAAATAGCAATTTATCAATAATGAATATTGTCGTTTTTGATGAGACGTCTTCAATAAAGGTTACAAAATTTTTTTTAGGAAGAAGATTTAGATCTTACTCCTTCTTCACATCTCAAAAATCTTTGTATACTCCTGGGACCAAATTAGCAATTTCCGGTAAGGTTAAATTGACAGAGTATGGCAAAACTTTTGTAGATCCGCAGATTGAAATTCTTAAGGATAACAATGATAATTTTAATTTTTCAGGCAAAATATTACCCTTGTATTCATTAGGTGAAGCATTATCAAATATGAGTTTTATAAAACTTATGAAAAAGGTACTAATTTATGCAAAGCAATATCCAGAAATTTTAAATAAAAAGCAACTTGATTCATTATCTTTATTATCAAAAGGAGAGTCGTTGATTAATATTCATTTTCCACCAACTCAACAGGCACTTATTGATTCAAAAAAACGTTTGGTTTTTGATGAGTTATTCTTACTTCAAATAAAGTTCCTACTTAGAAAAAGAAAGTCGAATAAAAATGCAACTTCCCAACAATTACCTCAAAAGAAATCTTTATTAAAAGAATTTTTAAATACTTTTCCTTTTGAATTAACAAAATCTCAAGAAAATGTTTTAAATGAAATTAAGAAAGATTTATCTAGTCCCGTACCAATGTCTAGATTGCTTCAGGGAGATGTGGGAAGTGGTAAAACTATAATTGCAATAGCGTCTCTTTTACTTGTCATTGAAAAAAACTTGCAAGGTGCATTTATGGTCCCAACTGAGGTATTGGCAGAACAGCATTATAAAAATTTATTAAAATATTTGAACCCCCTTTTAGTTTCTGTTGAGCTACTTACTGGGAATACTCCTCAAAAAAAGAGAAAAGAAATTTTCTCTAATTTGAACAATGGATTAGTTGATATCCTCGTAGGTACTCATGCATTATTTGAGGATAAAGTTATCTTTAATTCATTAGGGATGGTCGTAATTGATGAACAGCATAGATTTGGAGTTACTCAAAGAAATAGATTACTAAATAAAGGAGAAAATACTAACTTGTTATCAATGACAGCAACACCAATTCCAAGAACACTTGCGCTTTCTATTTATGGTGATTTAGATGTGAGTCAAATTACAGAACTCCCTCCTGGGAGAGTTCCCATAACAACAAAAATTATTTCAGAAGATGATTTAACTAACTTGTTCAAGATTGTTGAAGATGAGATCAATAAGGGAAAGCAAGCTTATGTGATTTTGCCACTTATAGAAGATTCAGAAAAAATGAATTTAAGCTCCGCAAAGAAAACATTTAAACATTTGTCAGAAGAGGTCTTTTTTAATAAAAAAGTTGGATTATTACATGGCAAATTAACTTCACAAGAAAAGAATGAAGTGATTAATTCTTTTTTAAAAAATGAAATTAATATATTGGTTTCAACTACTGTTATTGAGGTTGGTATTGATGTTCCTAACGCCACAATTATGATTATTTATAATTCGGACAGATTTGGATTGTCCCAGTTACATCAATTAAGGGGGAGAGTTGGTAGGGGATCAACAAAATCTTTTTGTTATCTGGTAACTTCTGATAAGAATGGATTAGATAACAAACGACTTTGTGTTTTGCAAAAATCTAATGATGGCTTTTATATTGCTGAAAAAGACTTAGAACTTAGAGGACCAGGCCAGATTTTAGGATATAGACAATCCGGATTACCTGATTTTGTACTGGACAACTTACCTAATAATAAATTTCTTATTGATAAGGCTCGTGAAGAGGCTGTTAAGATTGTTAGCGATGATCCTGATTTAAAAGAAAATATTGTTTTAAGGAATATACTTATTGATAATTCTGATAATAAATTCGTTCATGATTTCTTGAATTGAAAAATATCATTGTAATTTTTGATATATATGCCACTATAAATCAATTGCAAATTTCAATTGAAAATTTGGAATAAAATACCAATTAAAGATAATGGAGATAAATTAATATCTATACCCAACTGCTTAAAGTTTTTAGATCCCCACCCTTATTCTTGTTTAGGAGCACCTTACAAAGATAAAAATTCTATTTGGAAATTAAGAAAGGAGGTCGTAAATAGATTATTAAAAGTAAATGATTATTTGATATCAAAGAGTAGTTTCAACCTTTTAATTTATGACAGTTGGCGACCTTTAGAAGTCCAGGAATTTATGTTTAAAAGAGCATTTTTATTAGAGTGTGAAAAATCCGATATTGATATTTCTTTTGAAGATATAAAATCTTGTCCATCCATTTTAAAAAAAGTTGAAAAATTTTGGGCATATCCTTCTCAAGACACAAGGTGTCCTCCACCTCATTCAACTGGGGGTGCATTGGATGTTTGTTTATTAGATAAAGACGGTAATCTTGTCGAAATGGGAAGCTCCGTTGATCAAATGGATGAAACCTCAAATCCTGATTTTTATGCAAAAATAAAAAATGAAGAAGCAATTATTTGGAATAGTAGAAGAAATTTATTGAGGGAAATTATGACTAAGTTTGGATTTGCTCAACATCCAAATGAATGGTGGCATTTTAGTTATGGTGATCAATTATGGGCTTGGAAAAATAAAAAAGAGAATGCTATTTATGGAAAAATTTAAATTCTATTGAATTTTATTTAGTAAGTTTAAAATATATTTTTCATCTTGAGAATTTATAAAATCTCCGAAATCCAAATCCAAATTATTCTTCCAATTATCAAATAATGGTTGAAGAGTTTTTTCTAAATCGTTTAGTTCCATTCTTTGTAAGAATGGTTTAGCCAGCCTTTGTAGATTTTTACTTCCTCCCAACCATAATTGGTATTTGTTTTGCCCACTTCCAACAAGTGCTAATTCGGCCATATAAGGCCTTGTACATCCATTCGGACATCCTGTCATTCTAAATAATATTGTTTTTTGTATTTTTAGATCTAATAGTAAATTTTCAATCCTTTTTAATACATCAGGTAATATTCTTTCAGCTTCAGTCATCGCAAGACCACAAAGTGGTAACGCAGGACAAGCTAAAGCGTGTCTTTGTATTTCATTAATTTTTTCTAAATTTTCGTATCCAATTTTTGATAGAGATTTTTGAATTTCACCTTTGTTTTTATTGGCAATATTACAAAGTAAGATATCTTGATTAGGTGTGAGTCTTAAATCCAAATTATATTTTTTAACAATACTTGTGATGGTATTCTTCTTCTCTCCGGATAATCTCCCTGACAATAATGGTAAACCTACGAAATAGGAGTTTTTATTTTGTTTATGCCAACCTAGATAATCAATAAGAATCTTATCCGGTTCTTTTCTGATTTTTTTAATTTCACTTTTGAAATACTTATCAAAAAGTATCTTTTTGAACCATTTAATACCTTTTCTATGAAGAAGGTATTTCATTCTGGAATTTTTTCTTGATTTTCTATCACCATAATCTCTTTGAATAGCCACAATGCTTTGTATTAACTCATAAACATGAGGTTCTTCAACATATCCAAGTGGATCGGCAATTCTGGCAAAGGTCTCTTCATTGTTATGTGTGCGACCCATACCACCTCCTACATAGAAGTTGCACCCTTCTAAGTTTCCATCTTTAGAAGTAAAGGCAACCATTCCAATGTCATTGGTAAGAAGATCAACAGAATTGTCCCCAGGAACTGTCACAGCACATTTGAATTTTCTTGGTAAATAAGTTGAACCATAAAGTGGCTCATCTTTTATCCCACTAAAAACATTATTTTTGAATTGAAGCTTTCTAATTGCTTCAATATCTTTGTCAGGTTTTATGGTGTACTCTAAATCTCCATCAGCCCAAAGCTCTAAAAAAGTACCTTGGCCAGCCATTGGGGTGAGAAGATCTGCAACTTTTTTTGCCAATGCCCTCGCAATTTTGTAGTCTGGCGAATCAAATGGAGCCGCAGGGGCCATAACGTTTCTATTTATGTCACCACATGCAGCTAATGTGGAGCCCATTGAATTTACTATTGTTTGGATTACTTCCTTAAGGTTCTCCTTTCTAATTCCATGCATTTGAAAGGCTTGTCTTGTAGTGGCCCTAAGTGTTCCATTACCTAGCTTGTCAGATAATTCATCTAATGCTAAAAATAATTTCCCAGGAACTTCGCCTCCGGGATTTCTTAACCTAAGCATCATTTGCCAATCTTTACTTTTGCCTGGCCTTCTATTTTCCCTGTTATCTTGTTGATAACTCCCATGAAATTTTAATAATTGAACTGCATCATTGGTAAAATGATCGCTCTCATTGACTAATTCCGTAGCGAGTGGTTCTTTAAGAAATTGGCTATTTTTTTTAAAATTTTCAAATTTAGAAACTTCAAGTCCATTTGCCAAACAAACAGTTTCTTCCTTGGTGGAATCTTTTTTCTTTTTTACTTTCTCAACCTTGATCAAAAGAACAAAAAATATCTCTTTTTATACATTAGCGAAAAGCTTATTTAACTGGTAGTAAATTATAGTAAGTGAAGTCATATTTTTTTCTTGTCTAAATATTTACTTGAGATAGGAACAGAAGAGTTGCCCGCAAAATTTTCTCATTCTGTTCTAGAGCAATTTAAATCTCTAATAGAATTTGAATTGGATAAAAAGTTAATCAAATTCCAACATATAGTCGTTACCTCCACACCAAGGAGGATAGTTCTACTTCTCGAAGGTTTAGTTGATTATGCAGAAGATAAGATAATAGAAAGAAAAGGGCCTAAAGCAAATTCAGCTTTTTCAAATGGATGTCCTACTAATGCCGCTTTAGGATTTGCTAATAGCTTAGATATAGATGTGGGTGAGCTAGAAATAAAAAATACAGAAAAAGGTGATTTTGTATTTGGAAAGAAAATTGAGAAAGGACTATCAACAAAAATTTCTTTGTCTTCGATTATCCCAAAATTAGTAAAGAGTCTTCAAGGCCCGCGATTTATGAAATGGGGGGCTGGGAACATAAAATTTTCAAGACCTATTAGGTGGATTGCCTCTGTTTATAATTATGAAATTCTTGATTTTGAATTTGATGAATGTGATCCAAAGATCAAAATAAGTAATAAAACAAGAAGTCATAGGCTAATTAATGAAGTTTTAGAAGTTCAGAGTCCTGATGATTTTTTTGAATTATTGAAACGAAATAGAGTAATAGCTATTCGAAAAGAAAGAAAAGAAAAAATTGAAGGTTTAATAAATCAGGCATCTAGATCTCTAAATCTGAAACCTGACCTTTCAGGAGGATTACTAAATGAACTAACTGATTTAGTTGAATGGCCAGAATTAATTATTGGTAAATTTAGTGATGAATTTCTTGATCTTCCGGTTGAAGTTCTCTCAACAGTCATGAAAAGTCATCAGAGATACGTTCCTCTTTTATTGAAAAACAAAAGTTTTTCTAAACTAGATTTAAGCTCTGAAAAAAATATTAGTACGACTTTCTGCGTTATTTCCAATGGTCTTGAAGAATCAAATAATAATATTGCAAAAGGTAATGAGAAAGTATTGAGGGCAAGGTTTTCAGACGCAAAGTTTTTCGTAGAAAGTGACAAAAAAGTTGCCTCAATCGAAAGAAATGAAAAGCTTAAATCTGTTTCCTATTTAAAAGGACTTGGAAATATATTTCAGAGGGTAGAAAGGATAGAGGAAATTACTAAAAAAATACTTAAATTTTTAAATGATAAGTCTTTAGAAGAAAAAAAAATAATAGAAGCTGCTAAGTACTGTAAAAACGACTTATGTAGCGAAATTGTTTTCGAATTCCCTGAGCTGCAAGGAATAATGGGTGGTAAATATCTTAAATATGAGGGATTTAGTGATGATGTTTGCTTGGCTGTCGCTGAACATTATTTACCTTCTTTTTATAAAGATGCTTTGCCCTCCACAAAATATGGTGCAATAGTTTCCATAGCAGATAAGGTCGAAACTTTAATAAGTATATTTATTTCTGGTAAACGTCCTAGTGGATCATCTGATCCTTATGCTTTAAGAAGAAATTTGAATGGAGTGATTAAAATAATTTGGGATTATGAACTTGATTTACCTTTAGATAAATTATTCAACGAACTTATTGATTTTTGGAAAATCGTATTTCCGAATTTAAATTTTTCAAGAGAAATAGTATTTAATGATTTAAATGAATTTTTAGTTCAAAGAATTGTTAGTCATCTAGAAGAAATATCACTAAGTAAAGAATTAATAAAGGCCGTTTGCTCTTTTGATGAATTATCTCAAAAAAGATTATTGAGTATTGTTGATCTTAAAAATAGGGTTAAGTCTATTATCAATTTTAAAGAAAAGGATAATTTTGTTGAAATACAGAAGGTAATTACTAGGGTAAGCAAATTAGCAAATAACAGTGATATATCAAGAGACGTTCTCTCAACAAGAGATTATGTAAACACAAAACTTTTTGAAAAAGATTGTGAATTCAAAGTTTTTGAATTTATTGAAGAATTAGAAGAACTTTTTTCAGAAGGCTATTGCAATTATTTGGAACTTTTAAATTTGTTTGAGATTCATGTCAACACTATCGAGGATTTATTTGATAATGAAAAGGGAGTCCTAATAATGTCAGAGGATTTAAAAATAAGAAATAATAGACTCAATTTGTTGAGCTTAATAAGAAATTATTCTCTAAAAATTGCCGACTTTACACTTTTGAACTCTTAACTTTAATTCCTCCCTTTATTGAATAATTTTCTAGCATTTTTTCTACTTCTTTATTTTCCCTAACAGCACTATCAACTGGTTTATATTTTAGAGGCGCTAGGGCTTTCCCTCTTAAAATCGAACCAAGTGTAAGCATCGTAATTTTAAGTTGTTGTAATGGTTTCATAGAGACAACTCTTTTGTATAAGTAACTATCAAAAGTAAGTCTTTGAACATCCATGTCATCACACATCTCAACAAAGGCTTCTCTAGCAGAATCATTTCTGTAGAAAATATTTTGAAGGATTTCTAGCACCTTATAAGTTGTGCCATATTTTTTATCCCATTTTTTAAGATAGTTTTTTAAATCTTTTTCTGATGGAATTACTTGACCATTTTTTGATGCTTCAACAATTTCTTCAGCACACATTCTTCCGCTTTTTGCTGCAAAATAAATACCCTCTCCAGAACTTTTTGTGACATAACCAGCTGCATCACCAACCAATGCCATTCTCCCAACTACCCTTCTTGGCCTTGGATGCTCTGGAATAGGGTGAGCTTCTACCTTTATTACTTCACCATTAACAAGTCTTTTCTTTGCCCTATTTCTTACACCTTCTTGAAGGCCTTTAATTAATGACTGATTCTTTTGCATGGTTCCTGTCCCCACAGCAACATGATCGTATTTAGGAAATACCCACCCATAAAAATCAGGAGAAACATCAGTTCCAACATACATTTCAGCAAGATCCTCGTAGTAACTCATTTCTTCTTTAGGCAATTTAATTCGTTCCTGAAATGCTATAGCAACTTTGTAATCACCTGCATCCATTGCTTTTGCGACTCTACTATTGGCTCCATCAGCTCCTATCAAAAGGTCAACAGTAAGCTCTTTTAGTTCCCCTTTTTTATCTCCATTCGTAAAGTCTGAGTAGGAAAGCTTATATGGCCCTTGATTATTATCGCCAGTATCAATAGAAGTAACTAATCCATTTATTAATGTAGCACCAAGATCTGATGCTCTGTTGCGCATAAAGGCATCCATAACTTCTCTTCTACACATCCCAATAAACTCATTATCACTTTTTCCATAAACTCTATCTAAACTTATATCTACTTCTCTATTTGATGGAGATATCATTCTCATATGCCTTACTTTTCTATCAATAATTGACTCAGGCAAATCAAATTCTTCGACCATACAAAGTGGAATTGCTCCTCCACATGGTTTCGCATTATCTAATTTTCTCTCGAAGAGCCAAGTTTTTATTCCAGCTTTAGCAAGTATTTCTGCCGCACATGAACCACTTGGACCTCCACCAATAACAGCTACCCTCAACATATGAAAAAAAAATAATACTGTATATAAAAACTACATCTTTTTTGCTTATAAAAGTGCATTTCTTAAAATAATAGTTAATATCGAAATATCTTTTCCAAATTCACTTCTAAATATTGGGACTAAACAAAGATATCGATCATTTTGATATACCACCTGCCAAAAGAATTTACCTAAATAATCCAAATTCGACTTTATTAAAAAAACTATTAATATTTTCTCCATTTCTTTTTCTTATCTTTTCTTTCGCTGCATTGCGCTTATTTAAAAATATAGAAATAGGATCTCTTGATAATCTCAATTTTCAGGCTCAGATAAATCACGATCATAGAATTTTAGGTCATTTACCCTATGCGGAAATTTCTAAGGATAAACTAGTTTTAATTGAGCCAAATATTGAAGTTCATATGGATATGCGCGATTCTCTATTAAAAATGAGAGAAGAAGCCAAAAAGGATGGGATATATTTAGTATTCTTGAGTGGTTATAGATCAATAAATTTGCAAAACGATATCTTTTATTCTTTAAAATCTAATAGAAATCAAGAAGCGGCAGAAAGAGCTAGAGTTTCAGCACCTCCGGGCTATTCTGAACATAGTACAGGTTTCGCAATCGATATTGGTGATGCTACTCAAAGAGAGACAGACTTTGAAACCGACTTCGAAAATACTGACGCCTTTAGATGGCTAATAAAAAATGCAGCTAAGTTTCACTTTAAGTTATCGTTCAACAAAGACAATAAATATATAGATTACGAACCCTGGCATTGGAGATATGAGGGGTCAATTGAAGCATTAAAAGTTTTTGAAAGCTCAAATAGAAAATTTTAAATCTATTTGATTAATTTAATTATTCCATTAGATTATATTTTTCAAAGTCATAAAGAGAAAATTCTCATAATTTGCATACTTTGAGTTAGCCTTAATAGAGTCAATCTAATATTTATATAAATTCTATAAATGTCATCTTCGATAAAAGAAATTAGAAATGTTGCAATTATTGCTCACGTAGATCATGGGAAGACAACTCTTGTAGATGCATTGTTATCTCAATCAGGAATATTTAGAGACAATGAAGTTATCCCTACATGTGTAATGGATTCAAATGATCTTGAAAGAGAAAGGGGGATAACAATTCTCTCAAAAAATACTGCAGTTAACTATAAAGATACCAGAATTAATATTATAGATACACCTGGACATGCTGATTTTGGAGGAGAAGTTGAAAGGGTTTTGGGAATGGTTGATGGTTGTCTGCTTATTGTTGATGCAAATGAGGGACCTATGCCTCAAACAAGATTTGTTTTAAAAAAAGCATTAGAAAAAGGACTAAGGCCTATAGTATTTGTAAATAAAATTGATAGACCACGAGTAGTACCTGAAATAGCAATTGATAAGGTCCTTGATTTGTTTTTGGAATTAGGAGCTGATGATGATCAATGTGATTTCCCTTATCTTTTTGGGAGTGGCTTATCTGGCTTCGCAAAAGAAGAGATGGAATCTAATAGTGACAATATGATGCCTCTTTTTGAAGCTATTATCAGACACGTTCCTCCTCCAGTAGGTGACTCTAAAAAGCCTTTACAGCTACAAATCACTACTTTGGACTATTCTGATTTCTTAGGTAGAATAGTAATTGGAAAGATCCACAATGGAACTATAAAAAATGGCCAACAGGCTAGTTTAATTAAAGAAAACGGAAAAACTATTAAAGGTAAGGTTAGTAAGCTTTTAGGATTTGAAGGATTACAAAGAATTGATATAAATGAAGCATTCGCAGGTGATATTGTTGCCGTTTCTGGTTTCGATGACGTCAATATTGGTGAGACCATAGCATGTCCCGATTCTCCCCATCCTCTTCCATTAATCAAAGTTGATGAACCTACCTTAAATATGACTTTTGTTGTCAATGATTCACCATTCGCGGGAAAGGAAGGAAAATTTGTTACTAGTAGACAATTAAAAAATAGATTGGAGAGGGAACTTTTAACAAATGTTGCCCTTAGAGTAGAAGAAACTGATTCACCTGACAGGTTTTCAGTTTCAGGAAGAGGAGAATTACATTTAGGGATATTGATTGAAACTATGAGAAGAGAGGGTTTTGAGTTTCAAATCTCACAACCTCAAGTAATTTTCAGGGAAATTGATAATGTTGAATGTGAGCCTATAGAGACTTTGGTTTTAGATATACCTGAAGTATCTGTTGGCTCTTGTATCGAAAAACTTGGATCTAGAAAGGCAGAGATGAAAAACATGCAGACAAGTTCTGATGGGAGAACTCAATTAGAGTTTCTTGTCCCATCAAGAGGACTTATTGGATTTCGTGGTGAATTTGTTCGAATAACAAGAGGTGAAGGTATCATGAGTCATTCATTTTATGAATATAAACCTAAAACAGGAGATTTTGAGACTAGAAGAAATGGAGTCCTTATAGCTTTTGAGGAAGGTGTGGCTACATTTTATGCATTAAAGAATGCTGAAGATAGGGGAGTCTATTTCATTAAACC
>CACNMX010000011.1 GCA_902621675.1 uncultured Prochlorococcus sp.
GAAGCAGGACCTGGTCCACATGATTCAGATTATTTATTTAAAAAATTTGTTTCTCTAATGTTAGAAAGATGTTGACATATTGTTTTCTTTTGATTTGATAATTACATTTGATATTAATTTTTTGGAGGGTTTAGATCATAGAAGATTTCCAGAAGTTAACGGTTTCTTTAAGAGGAAACCTTGAGGTAAAAACAAATATTATTGTTTTTGCTTTTAAAGGCCAACTTGATGCTTTCTCAGAAAAACAATTTAAGACTTTTGTTACTAATAATTTAGAAAATGAGCTTCCATTCGTTATTGATCTTACAAAAATAGATTTTTTAGATTCCTCGGGTCTTGGAGCTCTTGTTCAGACTGCTAAAGAATGCAAAAAGGCGAAGCTTGGTTTCTCTGTCGTTGGCAATTCTAGAGTGGCCCAAACAATTAAACTTGTTCGGTTAGGAGATTTTCTTAATTTGAAGTCAAGCCTTGAAGATGCATTAAATTATTTGAAAAATTGAATTATTGGATTCAAAACTTGGTTCCTTATGGATCTCCCGAGGAAATAGGTGTTATTCAACTTGCTTGGCTTGGAGATTCTGTATGGGAGCTTCACCAACGGCTAAAGCATGTTCATTTTCCTTTAAAATCTAAAGATCTCCATTTATCGGTAGTAAACGAAGTTAAAGCAAAATCTCAGTCAAAATCATTAAGTCAAATTGAACATTTATTAAATTCAAATGAAATGGATCTAATTCGGCGTGCTAGAAATAAAACAAAGAGATATCCAAGGTCTTCAGACCCTACCATATACTCAAGAGCAACTGGTTTTGAAACTCTTATTGGCTGGCTATTTTTAAAAGATCCTCAGAGGTTATCAACTCTTTTTGAATATTTAGAATTAAAAATTGATTGAACCTATGAAAAACTCCTCTAAAAAAAGATTTACCAGAAAAAATAATGGAGAATACAAAAAAAACTCAGATTTTGGTTATTACCCAAAAAATAAAAATCGTTCTGAAAATAATGATAGAATTTTGAACAATACTAATAAAAATAATAATGTTGAAAAGTTAAATAAAAATGAAAAAAATCATACTTTTTCATCTTTAAAAAGAAATAAGTCAATATATAAATCTAATAAAGAGTTTCCAAAAAAAAATCCTGATATTAATCAACAGTTTATTAATAAGAGGAATTTTGATGATTGGATATGGGGTAAACATTCGGTTTATGAGGCTCTTACTAGTGAAAGATCAATTAATAGGATTTGGTGTACATCGGAAATCTTTTCTTCAGATAAATTCTATATTTTGCTTAAGGACCTAAAATCAAAAGGAGTTCTCATTGAAGAAGTTTCTTGGAACAGGCTTTCGCAATTGACTTATGGTGCTTCACACCAAGGTATCTCATTACAGTTGGCATCTTCTAAAACAATATCCCTAGAACAATTAATCGATTTTTCTAAACACAACTGTGCAAATCCTATAATACTCGCATTGGACGGTATAACTGATCCCCATAATGTAGGTGCGATTATAAGATCAGCGGAAGCATTTGATTGCAAGGGCATCATCATTCCTCAGAGAAGATCTGCTGGATTGACGGGAACAGTCGCCAAGGTAGCTGCAGGAGCGTTAGAACATATGCAAGTAAGTAGAGTTGTTAACTTAAATAGAGCACTTGAGGAACTTAAAAAAAATGGGTTTCAGGTTGTTGGCCTATCTGGAGATGGTTCATTATCTATCTCAAATTTTCTAGAAAAATCCCCCTTGGTAGTCATAGTCGGTTCTGAAGAAAAAGGTATTTCTTTACTTACTCAAAAAAAATGTGATTTTCTATTAAGTATTCCTCTCAAAGGGAAGACTTCAAGTTTAAATGCCTCTGTGGCGGCTGCTATATCGCTATTTCACTTGACAAGAATATAAATTTATTTAGTAATAATCATTTTTATTTAAAGACCAATAAAATGTTGTTGTTTCAAAATATTTATATGATTAATAAAAATTTATTGAATTTTCGCTACAAAATTGTATAGAATTTAACAAGAATTTAGGCTAGTTGCCCAAAAAAAATTTGATTAGAAATTTTGGAAACAAACTCGGGTTAGCCTGGTGGGCTAAAATTGAAACAGAACAACCTAGTTGTACTTACTGGTTCGGTCCATTTATTACTAAACGTAGTTTAAAAGAAAATATATCTTCTTTTATTAATGATATTTCTGATGAAGGTTCTAAAAATATTAAATATAGTTTAGTTCGTTGCAAAAAAGAAGAACCACTAACTGTTTGATAACTTTAATTTAAGAAAAAAATCAAGAAATGAATTTTAATTCTTTAAGAAAAGAAATTATTAGCAATAATGTATCTGTTAAGGAATTAGTTTATGATTTTTTTGCCAAAATAGATAAAAAAGACTCTGAAATTAACGCATATATTTGTACTACAAGAGATAATGCTATTTCTCAAGCAGAGAACATTGATAAATTAATTCAAAATAAAGAAAAACTTCCTCCTCTTGCAGGGATGCCAATAGCAATAAAGGATAATATTTGCATCAAAGGAGTTTCAACAACTTGTGCAAGTAAAATGCTCAAAAGCTTTGTTTCACCTTATGAATCCACAGCTTCAAGTAAATTATGGTCTTCAGGGGGAATTTGTTTAGGAAAAACAAATTTAGACGAATTTGCAATGGGTAGTTCAACGGAAACTTCTGTATTTGGTGTCACTTCAAATCCTTGGGATATTAATAGAGTTCCAGGAGGTAGTTCAGGCGGTAGTGCTGCTTCAGTTGCTGCTGGATTTTGTGCGGCGGCTATAGGTTCTGATACAGGAGGATCAATAAGGCAACCAGCTTCTTTTTGTGGGGTAGTAGGTCTTAAGCCCACCTATGGCAGAGTTAGCAGATGGGGACTAGTGGCATTTGCTAGCTCTCTTGATCAAATTGGCCCAATTACAAATACTGTCTCAGATGCTGCTGAAATTCTTTATTCAATATCTGGTAAAGACCCCTATGACTCAACATGTCTTGATAAGCCAGTGCCAAATTATTTGACTGATTTAAATAAATCTATAAAGGGTTTAAAAATTGGAATCATTAAAGAATGTTTTGAACACCCAGGGCTTAATCCAGAAGTTAAGGAATCTGTTCTTTCTGGAGTTGATAGATTCAAAACCTTAGGGGCTGAAATTATCGAAGTTGAATGTCCTAGATTTAACGATGGGATAGCGACATATTATGTCATTGCACCATCTGAAGCCTCCGCAAATTTAGCTAGATATGATGGAGTTAAATATGGCTTCAGATCTAATGAAGGTTCAAATCTTATTGATATGACCTCAAAAAGTAGAGCTGAAGGTTTTGGAGATGAGGTACAAAGAAGAATTTTGATAGGTACTTATGCTTTGTCAGCTGGATACAGTGATGCATATTACAAAAAGGCACAAAAAGTTAGGACACTTATAAGAAAAGATTTTGATAATGCTTTTAAGAAAGTAGATGTTTTATTGACTCCCACTTGCCCAACCACTGCTTTTTTGAAGGGAGATTTTGTCAATGATCCACTTTCAATGTATTTGTCTGATCTATTAACTGTGCCTGCTAATTTAGCTGGCCTCCCAGCAATCAGTATTCCTTGTGGTTTTGATACGAAAGGATTACCTATTGGAATGCAATTAATAGGCAATGTATTAGAAGAAGATAGAATATTGAATGCCGCTAATATCTTTGAAATTGATGCTCGGGTAATTAAGAACAGACCTTTATTTTAAATTTGTATTAATAATTAATTTGTAATCACAAAGTATAGATCTTTTAGAAATTTTCTCTATCTTATATATATAAATTATTTGAATATGACTTTCGTACCGCTTCATAATCATAGTGACTACAGCTTACTTGATGGTGCCAGTCAAATTTCAAAAATTGTAGAAAGAGCTTGCGATCTTGGAATGGAATCGATAGCTCTTACTGATCATGGAGTTATGTACGGTGTTCTTGATTTAGTCAAGAAGTGTAAAGAAAAAGGTATAAAACCAATTATTGGTAATGAAATGTACGTGATTAATGGTTCTATTGATGATCCTCAACCAAAGAAAGAAAAAAGATATCATTTGGTTGTTTTAGCAAAAAATTATATTGGTTATAAGAATCTAGTTAAGTTGACAACAATTAGTCACCTAAATGGGATGAGAGGTCGAGGCATTTTTTCTAGGCCATGTATTGATAAATCACTTTTAAGCAAATATAGTGATGGCCTTATAATTTCTACAGCTTGTCTTGGTGGAGAGATACCTCAGGCTATTTTAAAAGGTAGATTAGACGTAGCAGAGGATATAGCTCTTTGGTATAAAAAATTATTTGCAGATGACTTTTATCTAGAAATACAAGATCATGGTTCTATTGAGGATAGAATTGTTAACGTTGAATTAATAAAAATTGGGAAGAAGCACCAAATAAAAGTTATCGCCACCAACGACGCCCACTACTTATCAAGTATGGATGTTGAAGCACATGACGCTTTGCTTTGTGTATTAACAGGAAAACTAATTAGTGATGAAAAAAGATTGAGATATACCGGAACAGAATATATAAAAAGTGAAAATGAAATGCTTGAGCTTTTTAAAGATCATATTGATGATGAATCAATTATTGAAGCGGTGAATAATACTTTAGAAATATCTCAAAAAGTTGAAGTATTTGATTTATTTGGTAATTATAGGATGCCAAAATTCCCTCTTAATGAAGATACAGATTCATTTTCTTTCCTTACAAAATTATCTAATGAAGGCCTTTTAAAAAGACTTAAAAAAAATGATCTTACAGAAGTTGATGAGAACTATAAAAAAAGACTATCTTCAGAATTAAAAATTATTAAAGATATGGGCTTCCCAGATTATTTTTTGGTTGTTTGGGATTACATCAAATTTGCTAGAGATAACTCTATCGCTGTAGGACCAGGTAGAGGTTCTGCTGCAGGCTCATTAGTAGCTTATGCTCTTCAAATTACAAATATAGATCCTGTTGAGCATGGATTATTGTTTGAGAGATTTTTAAATCCAGCAAGAAAGTCAATGCCAGATATTGATACCGATTTTTGTATTGATAGGAGAAATGAAGTTATTGATTATGTAACTAATCGTTATGGAGAGGATAAAGTTGCGCAAATAATTACTTTCAATAAGATGACCTCTAAGGCGGTTTTAAAAGATGTTGCGAGGGTTCTCGACATACCATATGGAGAGGCTGATAAATTGGCTAAGTTAATACCGGTAGTAAGAGGGAAACCTTATAAATTAAATGAAATGATTGATAAGAATTCTCCAAGCCAAGAGTTTAGAGATAAATATATTAATGATAATAGGGTGAAAAAATGGGTCGATTTGGCTTTGAGAATTGAAGGAACTAATAAAACATATGGAGTTCATGCTGCTGGAGTTGTTATAGCATCAGATCCTCTTGACGAACTTGTACCTCTTCAAAGAAATAATGAAGGACAAATAATAACTCAATATTCTATGGACGATATAGAATCACTTGGATTATTGAAAATGGATTTCTTGGGTCTTAAGAATCTTACGATGATAGAAAAGACAGTTTCTCTTATTAATCAATCTACTGGCAGGATTATAAACATTGATGACTTACCGCAAAATGATGGTAAAACATTTGAGCTTATTGGGAGAGGAGATCTTGAAGGTATTTTTCAACTTGAATCTTCCGGTATGAAACAGGTCGTTAAGGATTTCAAACCCAACTCTCTGGAAGATATTTCTTCCATACTGGCTCTTTATAGACCTGGTCCTCTTGATGCTGGCCTTATACCTAAATTTATAAATCGAAAAAATGGGAACGAAAAGATTGATTTCCCTCATCCTTTTATTAAGTCAATTCTTACTGAAACCTATGGAATTATGGTTTACCAAGAACAAATCATGAAAATTGCTCAAGACTTAGCCGGTTATTCTTTAGGTGATGCTGATTTACTTAGAAGAGCTATGGGGAAAAAGAAAGTTTCTGAAATGGTAAAGCATAGAAATATTTTTGTAGATGGTTCTATGAAGAAAGGTGTAAATGAAAAATTGGCAAATGATCTTTTTGATCAGATGGTTTTATTCGCAGAATATTGTTTTAACAAAAGTCACTCAACTGCTTATGGTGCTGTAACTTATCAAACAGCATTTTTAAAAGCCCATTTCCCTGTTGCATATATGGCAGCCCTCTTAAGCGTAAATTCCGGCTCTAGCGATAAGATGCAAAGATATATTTCTAATTGTTATTCCATGGGAATAGAAGTTATTTCCCCGAGTATAAATTTTTCTGGGGTTGATTTTACTATTAAAAACGATCAGATTTTATTCGGATTATCTGCAATTAAGAATTTAGGGGATTCTGCAATAAGAAACATAATTGAAAATCGAAATAGTTTTGGAACCTTTAAGTCATTATCTGATTTATGCGACCGTTTGCCTTCTAATATTCTTAACAAAAGAAGTCTTGAATCTCTAATTCATTGTGGTGCACTAGACGAGTTTTCAAATGATAATAATAGAGCTCAGTTATTGTCAGATCTTGAGCATGTTATTGAGTGGGCCTCTTCGAGAAATCGTGATAGATTATCAGGCCAAGGAAATCTATTTGACTCTAAAGATGAATTTTCTAATGTTGCTTTTTCAGATTCACAATTAGCTAAGGTTGATGATTATTCACTTATTGAGAAGTTAAAGTTAGAAAAGCAGCTATTAGGCTTTTATTTATCTGATCATCCTCTTAAGCATTTAACTAAGCCAGCAAAACTTGTATCACCTATAAGCATTTCTCAGTTAGAAGAAATAAAAGATAGAACCAAAGTCTCTTTAGTAGGAATGATTCCTGATTTAAAGCAAATTACAACGAGAAAAGGAGATAGGATGGCTATAGTTCAACTAGAAGATCTTTCTGGAAGTTGCGAAGCAATAGTTTTTCCAAAAACCTATTTAAGATTATCAGAATTTCTTTTGACTGATACTAGGTTATTGGTTTGGGGAACAATAGATAAAAAAAGTGATAAGACTCAATTAATAATTGATGATTGTAGAGAAATAGATAACCTTAAATTGCTTATTATTAATCTTGATAGTTCTCAAGCATCAGATGTAAGAGTACAAAATACATTAAGAGACTGTTTAATGAAATTTAAACCAGCTAAAGACACATTTGGAATCAAGATTCCAGTTTTAGCTGCAGTAAGAAATAAAAATAGTGTTACCTACGTTAAATTTGGAGATCAATTCTGTATTGGAGACATTCAAGGAGCTCGCAAATTATTAGAAGATAAATCATTCCAAGTTAATTTGAAATCTTTAGTTTCCTAGATTAACTTTTATCCTCAAAATTTTGAGTTGCAGGTTTAAAGGCAGCTTTTGCACGTTGTATGTTCATTGGTATATTTTCAATCCCAAAAAAAGATCCAGGCTCTTTATCCCAACTAGCTGATAATATTCCAAAACTCAATCCAGCTAGACCTAACAAGAAAAACAATGCTGAAATTGCAATGGTTGAGGAAGGAGGTATTTCCGCAATATTTCTTGTAACTATAATGTAACTAACAACAAAAACAGACATTCCTAATATTGTCGGTATTCCAGCTGTAAAGAATATTCTTCTTGCCATTCTGTCAGCAACATATTTGGGGATGCCACTTGATGATCGCTTTGGCTTGGTTACAGGAATAGATGTTTTTTCTAGATTAGCGAAAGCAGTTGTTTCAGAATAGTTTTTTTTCTTTTTATTTTGTGCCTTTTTTTTTGATTGTTTTTTTTTCATTAATTGAGATCATCCTCTGATTCCAATTTTCTTAACTAGTTCTTGATATTTTTGAACGTTTTTGTCTTTTAAGTAAGACAGTAATCTTTTCCTCTTACCAATCATTTTTAATAATCCTTGCCTTGAAGCAAAATCATGAATGTTTCCTTGAAGATGGTCACTTAATTTGGATATTCTTTTAGAAAGCATTGCTACCTGTACTTCAACTGAACCTGTATCAGTTGGATGCACTTGATGATTTTCAATCAGCTTCTGTTTTTCAGCTGTATCTAATGACATAAAATTTATTTCTTTTTATCTATGATACTACGTCATCTAGCTATATTACTACTATCCTCATCCAGATAATGCATAGCTAATTTCAATAATTTTTCAAATGATAAATTTTTTTCTTTTTTACCTAGGAGATCTATTTCTTTAATAATAATTGGCAAAATAGTATTTATTTCTTTGTTTTTGTAACTTAATGATTGAAGGGTTAATTGAAGGTCTTCTATCATTTTATTTATCTCAGGATCCTTAATCTCAAATTCATTTTTGTTTTTTTCTTCTTCAGATAATATTTCGCTTTTAAATTTACTTTTTAATTCTAAAATTAACCGATCACTCATTTTTTGTCCTATACCAGGTACAGAACAAATTAATTTTTTGTCTTGTATTTTTATTGCATTTATAACTTCACTAATAGAAAATTTGTTTAATATCCCAATACCAATTTGAGATCCAACACCTCGAATACTTAAAATTTCATTAAAGAAATTCTTTTGATCCTTTGATGTAAAGCCAAATAATAAATCTGAATCTTCTTTTTTTATATGCTTGATCCAAAGAGTAATATTTTTAGTAGATATCTGATTTGTTTTTAATTTGAGAAAAAAGGATTCTAGTATTTGTATTTCGTATCCTAATCCTTGACAATTTATTAAAACAAAAAATTTTTGATTAGTTTGCCATAAATCAACTAAATCTCCATTTATCCAACTAATCAATTAACCACCATCCACCTGACATCCAATTAGCGCTCCTGCAGTACCGCCCGCTGGTACGGCCCAAAATCTGTCTTTCCCTCTAGATGAAGATAATGCAATTCCAGCACCAAGAATACCTCCTATAACAGAACCTTCACTACAGTCATTATCATCTATTTTTTCAGCTTTGTTTTGATCTCCACAAGGTATTACAACGTCTACCTCATAACTTTTTACGTAGCCTGGATTTGATTTCGTTCCAGGAATGTACTCTTCTCTATATTCAGTTCTTGTACAAGTTACTGATTTTGGGGTTGTTGCATTAACTTGAGCAATAGGAGAAAAACAAAATAATAAAGCTAAATAGTGAACTTTCATCATCATTTTTAATCTAATAATATTCTATGTCCTTTTGATAATTTTGGTAGTAGATATAATAGTTCCTAATAAAACTAGTGAGGCGCCTAATAAAAAATTTATATTTATTATTTCACTAAAAAACAAAATCCCCCAAATTGAACCAAATAAAACTTGTAAATAATTAATTATTGATGCTTCAGAAGCAGGTAAATTTTTTAATCCTATAGTTAAGAAAGTCTGACCTAATTGGGTAAATAAGCCAATTCCTAATATCCAAACTAACTCACTCCAATTTGGGGTAACCCAATTGATTATTACAATTGGTAATAGAGTTATAAAAGAAACAAGTGGAAAATATTCAATAATTACATAAATATCTTCACTAAATGAAAGTTTTTTAACTGTAACGTATGCTAATGCGGTGCAGATTGCTCCAAGAAATGCTATCAAAATCGAAATAATTTCAATTTCTACGTTTATATTTGATAATTGGCTTGGATTCAATATTACTAGTATTCCAATCCAGGCAATAATTAAAGCAAAAATTATATTACGTGTTATTTTTTCGTTTATAAATATGCCAGCAAATATAGATATAAAAATAGGATATGTGTACTGAATGACTGTTGATATACTAAGAGGCATATTTCTTATCGCATAAAAAATACAAACTAAAGCTAAAGTTCCTAAAAAACCTCTTAGGATAAGTAGGGGTCTATTTTTGCCCCAAGGATTTATATTTTTTTTATTAATTATTAATAATGTAATTATTAAACTTAACAATGACCTGAATAAAACTAATTCATAAATAGGTATCCTTTTATCAATATTTTTTACGCACAAAGTCATCAAACTGAAGAAGAATGAGGCAAATACCAAATTATACTTTTTTAATGAATTGAGTTTTTTTTCTAATTCTTCGATATTTATCATTTAAAAAAAATAATTTTATTGTGAAATTAAGTGGATTCTTATTTGATTTTGACCTATAACAAATAAATCATTATTTATTTTTCGATAATAATCTCAATGGTTCATTCTATACATCCAAGAACTATTCAAGAGGTTAAGGAAAAAGCAGATATTGTTGACGTTATATCTGAACATATTGTTCTGAAGAAGAAAGGCAAAGAATTTGTTGGGATTTGCCCTTTTCATGATGATACCAAGCCATCTATGACAGTATCACCTAATAAACAATTTTATTATTGTTTTTCTTGTGGTGCTGGTGGTAACTCTATTAAATTTTTAATGGAATTTACTCGTGCAAATTTTTCAGATGTTGTACTTTCTCTTGCCAAAAAAAATAATATTAATGTTGAAAATCTAGAGGGACCCCAAGTAGAAGCTTATAAAAAACAATTATCTAGAAAGGAAGAGCTTTATAAAATATTAAGAGTCACTAAAAATTGGTTTAAGACTCAATTAAATAATTCTTTTGGTGTTGAAGCTATGAAATATTTAATATCAAAGAGAAACTTGAGTAACAAGATTATTGATAACTTTGAATTAGGTTTTGCCCCAAATTCATGGAATGATTTATTTAACTATCTATCCAAGGTAGAAAAATTTCCTATCAATTTAATATTAGCTTCAGGCCTTGCAATTTCTAAAGATAATTCTGACAAGATTTATGATCGTTTTAGAAATAGATTAATTGTTCCAATACATGATATGCAGGGAAGAGTAGTTGCTTTTGGAGGAAGATCTCTTGATGGTCAGGAACCTAAATACCTTAATTCTCCTGAATCAGAGATATTTGAAAAGGGCAAAATGTTGTTTGCATTCGAAAAAGCTTCTAGCAATATTAGGAAAAGAGATAAAGCTATTATTGTTGAAGGCTACTTTGATGTTATTTCTCTTCATTCAAAGGGTATTACTAATTCTGTGGCTTCTCTCGGTACCGCATTAAATAAGTATCAAATTTCCCAACTATGTAGATGTACAGATAATAAAAATATAATTTTGAATTTTGATTCTGATAATGCAGGTATCTTAGCTACAAAAAGAGTAATTAAAGAAGTCGAGAGTCTATCCATTTATGATCAAATTAATCTTAAGATACTTCAACTTATTGATTTTAAAGATCCTGACGAATATTTAAATAGTCATACTCCTGAAGATTATTTTAATTTAATTGATAATTCATCCTTTTGGATTGATTGGGAGATTGATCAGATCTTTAAAGATAAAGATTTAACTAAATCTGAAATTTTCCAGAGTGTTATTTCTTCATTGGTAAAATTGTTGAGTAAACTACCTCAATCATCAACCAGAACTCATTATCTACAAAAAGTTTCCGAAAAATTAAGTAAGGGACAAGCTAGGTTAGCAATACAGTTTGAACAAGATTTAAGAAATCAAGTAAAGGGATTTCGTTGGCATGGTAGATCAAAAAAATTTGATCAACCAAATGAAATTTCCCGACGGGAGAAAAATGAATCGGAAATAATTTTTTATTATTTACATTGTCCAGATCTTAGGCTATTTATTCGTGATGAATTTCTCAAAAGAGAAATTAATCGTTTTAATACTAGTTACATTCAAATTTTATGGGAAGCTATTTCAAAAATTGAACAAAATAATTTAGGTTTAAACTACTTAAATGATTTAAAACAATCAAATAGTCAAAATCTTCATAAAGATTTTTCTTCTATTAACTTAATTTCACTTCTGCCTGATTACTTATCTCTCAATAATCCTGAATCATCAAATAAAATTAATATTTTTATTAATCCAAATGAGTTGTTTTTAACATTGCTGAGTAATCCAAAAGACAATTTATTAGGAACATTATCACTTCTTGAGAAATATAATTCTCTTAAAAGATGTAGACACTTAATTGAATCTTGGGGATCTCAAAGATTAAAAACATTAGAAAATTGTATATCTATTTTAATTGATAATCCTTCTTCAGGTTCTTCAAATACAAATAAAGAGATAGATGATCTTTTTAAGGATTTAAACTCAGATGCGATCAAATTTCAGGAATTATATTACTTAGAAAGGCAACATATTAATTTTTTAGATAAACAACGTTGTGGCAATTTCATCGCTAGTTAATACAAAAATTTTTAATTTATAGACAGTATTTCTTAATCAAGTTTTTAACTTTTTTGGGTTTATCTTCAAGAACATAAGCTTCTACCTCTTTCTCATAAGTCCCAGAAAAATTTGTACTAGAGAACTCTAATGCTTTTCTTTTACTTTGATGCAATTTGCTTTCTAATTTTTTTATATCCCCTATTGTTTTATTGTTATTACATTTTTGTATCGCATGAGTTGCTTCGTGTCTTAATGCTTTTCTTATCGCCCTTTCTGTTTTGAAGTTATCTTTATTTGGTTGTTGATTCTTATTTCTATAATTTGTTTTCTTTTTTGCATTTTCAGTACATATTATTATTTTATTTTCTTTAAAATTATGTAGCCCTTTTATTTCTTTGTTTAATAGGCATTCAATTTTATTTTCTTCAACTATGTAGTTTGATTTAATTAATAAGTTAAGAATCTCTTTATCTAATTTGCTCAAAAATAATACAAATTCCATTTCATTTTGTTTACTTCACTATAGTTGGGATTTGTTCTATATCAGTTGTAGATGAGCGACTTAAGAAATTCTTATTCATCTTCCAACTTTGTGGATTTTTTGTAATGGCCCATGTAATTGCATTGTTATTAAATCTTTTATTTAAAAAATCAATCGTTCTCATAAGATTTGCTGATTTTTTTAAGTCTTTCTGAGATTTGTAATTGATAACTGATTGCTGTAAGTATTCGCTATTAGTTAAATCCTGCATTAAAACACCAGCTTTTGAGAATTTATATTTGGGATTATAAATTTCTTCAGACAATTCAACTACTATTTTTAAAATTTTATTTGTGTCATCTGTTGCATTTGTAAGTTTTCTATGAGCACTTCTTTGATAATTTTGACTTGAATATTTACTGGTTCTGGCAAATACTCTAATATCAGATGATTGCAAATTCTGACTTCTCATTTTTTCAGAGGCTTTTATTGCGTGAGTTGCTAGTGCTTGAGTTAAGTCTTCTAATTTTGTGATAGGCGTGCCGAAACTCCTGCTCACCTGAATTTCTTTTTTTGATTTCTTGTTTTTTTCTATGGGCAGGCATCTATAGCCTTTTAGTTCTAATTGCAGTCTTTTCCCTACGATGCCTAATTTCTTAATGATTTCATTTTCTTCCATATCTCTTAGTTCTCTCGCATTTTTAATACCTTTACTTTGCAACCAATTAGAGGTTTGTTTCCCGACTCCCCATATCTTATCTATACTAATTCTTTTCAAATAATTATTCTCATTTTCGGTTCTAGCTAAATCAAATATTCCAGCTGAATAATCAATATTTTTAGCTAGTTTATTAGCAATTTTTGCTCTTACTTTATTTTCTCCTATTCCTACTGTTATGGTAATCCCTAGATTCTGATATATTAATGATCTCATGCTTCTTGCCCAAGGATATAGATTTTCATCATTAGGTCTAGAAATCGAGACGAATGCTTCGTCAATAGAATAAATTTCTATTTGTTCACAGTAATTTTTCAGTAAATTCATTAGTCTTCTGCTCATATCCCCATAGAGCGAGTAGTTTGAGCTTAAGACTGTTACATCTAATTTATTTAGTCTTTCTTTAACCTTAAAATACGGAGTTCCCATTTTAATTTTTAAAGCTCGCGCTTCAGGGCTTCTTGCAATGATACATCCGTCATTATTAGATAAAATTACTACTGGTTTATTTCTCAAATGAGGATTAATATTTTGTTCACATGACGCGTAAAAATTATTAGCATCTATAAGAGCTATTGCATCAATATTTGAAATTCTCATAAATAGCTATGTATTGAATAAATAACAACTCCCCATATCTGTACATCAATATGGTTTTTAAATCTAAAATCTGGATAATTATGATTTTCTGCTTTTAAATATAATTCATTATTTTTTATAGATAATCTTTTTATTGTAAATTCTCCGTCTATCATTGCAATGATGATATTCCCTGGCCTGGCTGTTAAGCTCTTGTCTACTATTATTAAATCTTTATCTTTAATTCCTGCATTTATCATTGAGTCACCTTTAACTCTAAGAAAAAAAGTGCTAAACGGATTAGATATTAAATGTTCGTTTAAATCAATATTTTCTTCTGTATAGTCATCTGCAGGAGAAGGAAACCCTGCTGATACCGAATCAGTTAATAAGGGGATTTTAAATTTTTTAGTAGTTGAATCAGAAGAATCCAAGGTTAAATTAATAGTATATATGTACTATATAGCAAAAAATTAAAAAATAGTTAGTTATTGAACTTTTATAGATTAATTTTAGATTGAATCTAATCTTTTTAAGAACGATGATAAGGGGAGTTGTTAGATATAGAAATAGCTCTATAGATTTGCTCGATTAGGATTAATCTAGCTAGTTCATGAGGAAAAGTTAAAGGAGATAGGCTCAGTAAAAGATCTGATTTTTCTTTTATATCTGAACTAACTCCATCAGTATCACCAATTAAGAAATTAATTTTTTTATTTTTAAAATTCAAGAGTAAGGCACATAGTTCAACTGAATTAAACTGTTTTCCTTCTTCACTTAGGCAGATAATAATATTGTTATTGGATCTAAGATTATTTAAATTAAAAGTCTTTAACTCATTAATAACAAGTTCAGGCATTCTTTTTTTGTATTGATTAATTCCATCTCTAATCCAAAGTTTCTTTATTTTGCCGATAGCATAAATTGCTAATCTATTACTCTGAAGCATAAGAAAATATTAAAACTTATTATTCATCAAGAAGATAATTAAATTCATCATATAGTTCCTCTTCGGTTGTTAATTTCTTGGATAAATTATGTTTTTTAGAACTCATATTAATTTGATTAATCTCACTTTCTCTTAGTGAGTTATTAATATTAGAAGTCTCTTCTAAAGATTCTGAATTATCAATTAACGAATAAAAAATTTTATTGGGATCTTTTGTATTAAGTGGATTGGTGATTAAATTATCATTATTAGTTATATCTTTATAATTATTAATATTTATATTTTTACTTTCGTTATTTAAATTTTTCTTTTTTTTTAAATTATTGAGTTTATATAAATTTTTTTTTGATAAGCTCATGATATAAAGTATTAAGTAAATTCATATTTAATTTAAACATATTATTTATCTTTTAGATGAATTCTAAAAACTATCATCAAAAAAAAAGATTTGGACAACACTGGTTGGTAAATAAAAAAATATTAGAAAAAATTAAAGAAATTGCTGTTCTTAATGAAAATGACTTTATTTTAGAAATTGGTCCTGGTAAAGGAGCTTTAACATCTAAGTTGTTAGATTCAGAAATTAAAAAATTACATGCAATTGAATTAGATAAAGATTTAATAAATTTATTAAATGATAAATTCAATAATAATGATAAGTTTTCACTTCAGCAGGGAGATATTCTTTCTGTAAATTTAGATTCGATTAATAAGAAGATTACAAAAGTTATTGCAAATATTCCTTACAATATAACTGGCCCAATATTGGATATTTTTATAGGTCGATTGGGCATTATAAGAAACTATAATTACGAAAAAATAATATTTTTGATGCAGAAAGACGTTGTAGATAGGATTTTGTCAAAAGAAGGGAGTCCCAATGCTGGTGCGCTTAGTATAAGAATGCAACTATTATCAAAAATAAAAAGAATATGTGATGTGCCGCCTTCATCATTTAGTCCGCCTCCAAAAGTTTTTTCTTCTTTAGTGGTTTTCGAACCAATTAAAAATGATTTAAGATTAAATATTAGTCTAGAAAAATATATAGATAAACTTCTTCGGATTTCATTTAATTCAAGAAGAAAAATGCTTAGAAATACTCTTAATTCAATACTTTCAAATGAAGAGATAAATGAATTATCTGAATCTTCAAAAGTTTGTTTTAATTTAAGACCACAAGATATTTCAATTGACCAATGGATTAAGCTTGCAGAAAATTGTATTAAAATTAAAAAATAAAAATTTAAGTATATGCAAGATTTAGCTAAAAAGAAAATTAATATAAAATCTCCTGCCAAAATAAATTTGCACCTTGAAGTTATTGGTAAAAGAGAGGATGGATTTCATGAGTTAGCAATGATTATGCAAAATATTGATCTTTCTGATTATTTGGAATTTGAAATTAATAATGAAGGTCTAATTAAACTTGAGTCTGATTGTAATGATTTAAGCTTATCTGATGATAACTTAATTGTTAAATCGGCAAATCTTTTAAGAAAAAAATCAAATATAGATTACGGTGCGAATATATTTTTAAGAAAAAATATTCCAATTGGCGCAGGATTAGCTGGTGGATCCAGTAATGCAGCAGCAACATTAATTGGTCTTAATAAGTTATGGGGTTTGAACTTAGATCAAGAAACATTATGTTCATTAGCATCAAGTTTAGGATCTGATATTCCCTTTTTTATAAATGGTGGTATTCAATTATGTTTTGGAAGAGGAGAAATTTTGGAGAAATTAGATTCAAACTTTGAATATGGAGTAATTCTTTTAAAAAATCGAAATGTATCAGTATCTACAGCTGAAACTTATAAAAATTATAGTAATAGATTTGGTGATCAATATCTTACTGATAGAGAAATGATTGAGAACATAAGAAAAAATTTAAGAGATAATGGTTTAAATAACTTAAATTTTAATGATCAACATTCATCTATTAAAAATGATTTGCAGTTAGTTGTTGAAAATGAAAATGATTCTGTAAAGCAGGCATTATATTTACTTTCTAAATTAGAAAATTGTCTCACATTTTCAATGAGTGGATCAGGACCTACATGCTTTGCACTCTTTAAAGATATTGATATTGCTAAAAAAGAATTAACTGCAAATTATAAATTATTTAGAAATAAAGGTTATGATTCATGGGTTTGCACTTTCCTTGAAAAGGGAATAACATTTATTTAAAAATTTTTTTATAAAAAAATATATTGTGGCTGATAATAGTAATGAGAATATTGAAAAAAACATTCCTGAAAAAGGACCATTAAATTTTATTGTAGGTTCATTAACAAGTTTTTTATTATTTATATTTTTTTATTTTTTAAGTAATAAAATTTCAATTTATTTTTCAGTACATAAACCATCTAATTCTTCTGAAATAGTACAAAATATTTCTTCTAGTATTAATACCTTAATAATTGGATTATCATTTTTGCTAACTTTCTCTTTTGCTTTTATAGGTATAGGACTTTTTATTGTATTTATTCGCAGTTTTTTTCTGAAGAAAAATTGAATTGCAAATATTATTAAGAAAACACTTTCTTTCAATGTCTTTACATGACTTAGGCCTTTTAGTCCTTTTGTTGTCACCTGGAATGATTTTATCCATATTACTACTCATAACCTTTGCTGAAGGAGGTTGAATTATTCAAAGTGGTAGGATTATATATGTGATTAATTAGGTGATTAATTGTGGCTGGAACATTATTATTTAATGCTTTGAAAGAGGCAATTGATGAAGAAATGGCAAATGATGTAAATGTCTGCGTTATGGGGGAAGATGTTGGTCAATATGGAGGATCTTATAAGGTAACTAAGGATTTATATGAAAAATATGGAGAGTTAAGAGTCTTAGATACTCCAATTGCAGAGAATAGTTTTACGGGTATGGCTGTGGGTGCAGCAATGACTGGCTTAAGACCAATAGTAGAAGGAATGAATATGGGTTTTTTGCTTTTAGCTTTTAATCAGATATCAAATAATATGGGTATGCTCAGGTATACAAGTGGCGGAAATTATAAAATACCAGCAGTAGTTCGGGGTCCTGGAGGCGTTGGTCGTCAACTTGGTGCTGAACACAGTCAAAGACTTGAAGCATATTTTCATGCGGTTCCTGGTATAAAGATTGTTGCATGCAGCACACCTACAAATGCTAAAGGTTTAATGAAAGCAGCTATAAGAGATGATAATCCTGTTCTATTTTTCGAACATGTTCTTCTATATAACTTGTCTGAAGAATTACCTGAGGGTGACTATACCTGTTCTTTAGATCAGGCTGATGTTGTAAAAGAAGGCAAAGATATTACTTTATTGACTTATTCAAGAATGAGACATCACTGTCTTAAAGCTGTTGAAGAATTAGAAAAAAAAGAAGTAGATGTTGAGTTAATCGATTTAATAAGTCTAAAACCATTTGATATGGAAACCATCTCAAAATCAATAAGAAAAACAAATAAAGTAATTATTGTTGAAGAATGTATGAAGACTGGAGGTATTGGAGCAGAATTAATTGCCTTGATAACAGAAGAGTGTTTTGACGATCTTGATGCACGACCAATTAGATTATCTAGTCAGGATATTCCCACTCCTTATAATGGAAATCTTGAGAATTTGACAATAATCCAACCACATCAAATAGTTGAAAAAGTTGAAGATATAATTAGTGGGAGTATTTAAGCAATGAAAAGAAGGCAAGGCTGGCTTTTTTTTATTATATTTCTACTTACTTTATCTGTTTATCTATTAATAAATTATCCCTTACAGTTGGGATTAGATTTACAAGGTGGCTCTCAACTTACGTTACAAATTATAAAAGAGGAAGGTAAGGTAACAAAAGATGAACTTGATGCAGTTAATTCGGTTATTGATAGACGAGTTAACAACTTAGGGGTTTCAGAGTCTAACTTGCAAACCCTAGGTGGAGATCAATTAATTTTAGAATTACCTGGAGAACAAAATCCATTAGTTGCTTCAAGAGTTTTAGGTAAAACTGCTTTATTAGAATTTAGGACCCAAAAAGAAGGAACATCTACAGATTTAAAAACCTTTCAACTTCAGAGATTTAAAATCAAAGAATTAATTGAACAATATTCCTCATCAGAAAATAATCAATATGATGAAAATTTTTTAAAAATTATTCAAATTGATCTTAAAGAGATAGAGCAAGAATTAAATTACTCATCTACTAGAAGTGATTTATATGGGAAGTTAATTGAAATGAAAAAGTATGTTGATAAGGAAATTACTAATTTATTTATTAAAACAGATTTATCTGGTAAGGATCTTATTAACGCAGGAAGGAGACAAGAACAAACAAATAGTAATTGGGAAGTTTTATTAACTTTTAGTAGTTCAGGAGGTGATAAGTTTGCAGAAATTACAAAGTCAATTGCTGGCACTAATCAACTATTGGCAATTATTCTTGATGGCGAATCAATAAGTGAAGCCAGTGTTGGTAGCCAGTTTGCTAATACTGGAATTACAGGTGGATCAGCAACAATAAGCGGTAATTTTAGTGCTGAAAATGCTAGAGAATTAGAAGTTCAACTCAAAGGTGGTTCATTGCCATTGCCAATTGAAATAGTTGAAACTAATACTATTGGGGCTTTGTTGGGATCCAAAAATATTTTAAAAAGTCTTTATGCCGCAATTAGTGGATTAATTTTTGTAGGTATATTTATGATTTTTAATTATAAAATTCTAGGTTTTGTTTCAGTCCTTTCTCTAGTACTATATGGTTTCTTTAACTTAGCCCTATATTCTTTAATTCCTGTAACTTTGACTCTACCTGGAATATCTGGACTTATACTTAGTATTGGTATGGCTGTTGATGCAAATATTCTAATTTTTGAGAGAATTAGAGAAGAATTATATGATGGTAATACTCTTACAAGATCTATTGATAGCGGTTTTCAAAGAGCTAATTCATCAATAGTTGATGGCCATATTACAACTCTTCTAAGTTGTCTTGTATTGTTTTTATTAGGAACAAATTTTGTTAAAGGTTTTGCTGCAACATTAGGTATTGGAGTTTTAATAAGCTTGTTTACCTCATTAAATTGTTCTAAAACCATTTTGCGATTTTTTACAACATATCAATCTTTAAGACAAAAAAATCTCTATCTACCCAGAAATAATTTTTCTAATTAAATTTTTTTAATTCTAATTTTGCCATGAAATACAATCTTGAACTAATAAAAATTAAAAGAAAAATAATTAGTTTTTCAACTGTTCTTATTTTGTTGAGTCTTTTAGGAATTTTATATTCTACTTTCAATACCACTTATAAGAAACCTATAAATTTAGGGATGGATTTTGTTGGTGGAAATGAATTAAGAATAGAGAGAGTTTGTGAAGAGGATTGTTCTAATTTTTCCCCTGATTCTGTTTTAGAAAATTTAAGAGAGATTTCTAAAAATAAAAACATTTTAAATAATATTAAATTACAATTCCAAAATAATAATAAGTTAATTTCAATAAGAACACCTTATTTGAGTATCGAAGAATCAAATAATCTTATTACTAATCTTGATAATATTATTGGACCTCTAAATTATGAAAGTAAAGACTCAAGATTAATAGGTCCAAAGCTTGGGAAAAGATTACTTACTAATTGTGTTACCTCATTGTTGGTTTCTTTATTTGCAATATCTTTTTATATAACTATTAGATTTGATAAAAAATATGCATTATTTGCATTATTAGCTTTATTCCATGATTTATTAATTGTTTTCGGTATATTCTCCTGGTTGGGCATTATATTATCTGTCGAGGTAAATAGTTTATTTGCTGTGTCCTTATTAACTATTGCTGGTTATTCTGTAAATGATACTGTTGTTATTTTTGATAGAATTCGTGAGAATTTAAAATCAAAGAAAGAAGGCTATAACGAAACTATTCAATTATCAGTAAATGAATCATTTAGGAGAACAACGTTTACCAGTATTACGACCCTTATTCCATTATTAAGCATAATTTTGTTTGGATCTTACTCGCTATTTTGGTTTTCTTTGGCCTTATCATTAGGAATTATAGTTGGAAGTTATTCAAGTATTTTATTGGCTCCATCTTTGTTGCTTAAAGACTGAGCTTAAAAATTCAACTATATGAAATTGAATTACTATTTGATAATTTTATTTTCTTTAGTTTTAATAGATCTTTCTATTGAACTAAGAATATTATTTGATCATTTTACTTTTAGTTCACTATATTTTGCTATAGGTAAACATCCCTTAGCTTTCTTTATACTTTTTTCTTATCCATATTTATATAAAAAATTAATGAAATAGTTTTTAAATGTCTTTAAATGATTCTTTTATTAAAACCTGTATTACTACAGCTAACGGAAGAGATAGTATTAAGCCTAATGGACCAAAAATGAAGGTAAATCCAAATTGTGAAATTAATGTCAAACCAGGAAGTAAGTTTGCTTTTTTCTTCATAATAGATGGCATTATTATATAGCTTTCAATATTTTGAATGATTACATATGCTCCTAAAACGGCCAGGGGTTTCCAAAAATTATCTAGTAGTGCTATTGAGATTGGAAATATGCCACTAATAACTGGACCTATATTTGGAATTATATTAAGAACCATTGCTATTAATGCATTTGAGACAACATATTTGACATCTAATATAGACAAAACTATTAGTGATAATAGACCTACTGATAATGAGCTTATAACCATAGAAAAGGTCCAATTTGCTAATGCAATATTGGATTTTTCCAGAATATTTCTAAATTTATTGCGATAAATTTTTGGAATTAATAGAAGTACATTCTCTTTATATTGTTTTGGTTCAATAGAAATCATCAAACTAACTGCTAAAACGAATATTAATTTCAAAAGTCCTGAACCAAGATTCCCCGCTAAATTTATTAAATTTTTAAAACTTTCTTGAATAGCTTTTGCAATAGTTGAGGCATCTGGAATGGTAACTACATTATTTATAAGACTGAATATGTCTATAACATTATCTGATTGTTCCCCATAAAATAAGTTATTGAATTTATTCAGATTTGTATTTATCAAAATATTTATTTTTGATAAACCATTTGGAATGTCAAGCAGTATTTCATTGAATTCTTTTATAAACGGAGGCAATACTAGAATAAAAATAGTGAATATTATTACCGTCATAACTGTTAAGACAAGAAACAATGACAGCGATCGGGGTATTTTCAACCCCTTTTGCATTTGATTACATAAATTACATACAATATTTGAAATTACTAAAGAACAAATTATTAAAAGAAGAAAATCTTTCAAAGTCCATAATATTAAGAATGTGAATAAAATTACTACTAACTTGAAATATGATGAACTACTCAATTTTCAAAATATGCTACTTCTTCTCAGAGTATCCTAATCCATTTGATTTAGCATAACTATTTGCAAATCTCATAAATCTATCAAAGTCTGATGTGTTCTTCCAAATATAAACTGCTTCTAAAAATATAGGTTCTCCATCAACAAACTTTACTTTAACTTCCCTAGTTAGTATTTCACCTTCAGAATCAATCATACGCATTCCTGTAATTTCACCTTCTGTAATTGAAGATAATGCCTGAGGCTTTTCGAACAAAAATAATGCTTGGCCTGTGGTACCGTCTTTACTCCTAGTTAGTCTTATTTCAGGCACTACTGGTTCATCAGTTCCCTCATAAAATTGTATTTTTGAAGTTTTATTTGCTGTCATAGTTTTCAAATTATAATTTTTTATAATAGGCAATATTTTTCACATTCGTTTGTAATTATTTTATAAAACATTATTTATTAACTCTAAAATACTTTCATCATATATTTTGTCGGTTAAATCTAATATCTTTATATTTGTTTTGCCAACTTTTTCAAATTCATAACATCTATCATAATAATCTAGAACTGATCTGCATACTAAGTCCCATTTCTCATTGTTAATTGATTCCAGAGCTATTTTTGTCCTTTGTGGTCCTAATCTTTTTTTTATCCTTAATACAGATTCTTGGAGTTCCTCTTTTTTAAAAATACTATAAGTATTTATCAACTCATCTAACCTATTGGATTCGCTTCTTAAAATTTCAATTCTCCTAGAATTTTTCATCTGATTGAAAAATTCATGAGGAATTTTGCATTTGCCTATATTTGCACTTTCAGCTTCTACAAAAATATTATTAGAGAATTTAAAAGAATTTAATTTTTCTGCAATTTTATTTTCAAATTGTTCATTTGAAGGTTGTTCATTCATTCCTAAACCTCCAAATGTACTTCCTCTATGACAAGCAAATCCTTCAAGATCAATAGTTTGATATTTATATTTCTCAAGTAATGATAATAATCTTGTCTTTCCTGTTCCTGTTTTTCCTCCAATAACTACTATATTCAACTTTTTTGAAAAACTATCTAATACCCATCTTCGATATATTTTGTATCCTCCCTTAAGTGTTATTGGATTTAATTTATATTTTTCTAGTAGCCAAGCAATGCTTTGTGAACGCATTCCTCCTCTAGAGCAATATATTCTGATAAAAAATTCATTATTTTTATTATGGATAGTTTTATAAGAATCAATATTCATGAATAAATTATCAAGAAGTAATTCCATTTTATTTTCAAAAAATTTTAGTCCCTCTATGACTGCTTTTTTTCTTCCTTCTTTTTTATAAATCGTCCCAATTATTGATCTCTCATCATTATCAAATAATGGAATGTTAATAGAATTAGGCAAGTGTCCTTTATAATATTCACTCGGGCTTCTAACATCTATAAGTGGTCCTTTAAAACTTCTAAATTTCTCTAGTTCTTTTCTTTTGAAATACATGGATAGTTTTTTTTCTAGATTGATTTTTTAAAATGAATAACAAAGAACAAGATAACTATAGTAATGCTACATTAGATCTGATAAAAAAATTTGTAGATTCTAATCAAAGAAAAAGAATAAATTCATTAACTCAAATAGAATCTGAAGTTGAAAATATTTTTAATATTGGCCCTTCACTTTTTGATATTTTTGATAGTGATGGAGATGACTGGGCTGCTGGTTGGATATTGCAAGTTTTAAAAAAATTTAAGCCTGAATTCTTTGATAACTCTAAATTCAATAATTGGTTTAATACATATTCAGATATTGATATTAATTATGAAGATTTACAATTGATGTTGGTTGAGAAAAAATTCGAAGAGGCAGATAGATTAACAAGTTCTTATTTACGAAAATTAGCTGGAAAATTAGCTGAAAAACGTGGATACGTTTTTTATAGTGAAGTAAAGAATATGTCCGGTAAAGATTTAGAAACCATAGATAGATTATGGACTATCTATTCTACTGGGAGATTTGGATTCTCAATTCAGGCAAAGATATTAAAATCAGTAGGAAAAAAATATGAATTAATGTGGCCTAAAATTGGTTGGAAAAAAGAGGGCTTATGGACTAGATATCCTGGATCATTTTGCTGGTCGTTGGATGCCCCTGATGGACATATGCCTTTAATAAATCAACTCAGAGGAGTAAGACTTATGGACTCCATACTGCGGCATCCTGCTATTGCAAAGAGACATAATAATATTCTTTAATGAGGTATTTAATAAGTTAAAATTAAGAAAGCATCAAAACAATATTATGTCCTTATTTCGGGGCAAAAATATTTTAAAAAAATTTTTAAAAAGACCAAAGATTAACTGGTCAATCTACGAATTCGAATCATCATTACAGTTAAATGAATTTGTCGATCAATTATTAGAACCTATAAAAAATTCTCAGTCAAGCTATCTTATAAAACTTGGTTTACATGAAGCTCTAGTTAACGCAGTAAAACATGGAAATAAATTAGATCCTAAAAAAAATATTAGAGTAAGAAGAATAATTACTCCTAATTGGTGTGTTTGGCAAATTCAAGATCAAGGTAAAGGTTTAGAAATAAAAAAAAGAAACTATAAATTACCAAAAAAAATAAGTAGTGTAAATGGCCGTGGCTTATACATTATTAATGAATGTTTTGATGATATTAGATGGAGTAGTAAAGGTAATAGGCTTCAGTTGGCTTTAAAAAGGTGATTCTTACTAGGGCAAGGTTGATCATGGTTAATTTCTTTTAGCCATTTAATACTTTCTTCTATATACTCAATAGTCTCCTTCTCATTACAAGAAATAATTAAATGACATAATCCCGCTGAAATTAGTTCTGCAGATCGTTTATATTTATTTCCTTTATCCTTATGCCATTTAGTATGATCAATCTTTAATTTGTCATTAAGAATTTGAACAAGCTGAATAGTATCTTTATCCCAATAGGTCATAAAAGTTTTTTATTTACTTTACAGCAGACCATACTTTGGTCATAAAAAAGGAATTTGATTTTACATCTTTAAACCCTACTTCTTCTATTTTAGAGTCTATATCCTCTTTTATGTAATCACAATAAAAAGGCTCATGAAAAGATTTATAGAAGTTTTCCATTACAGATGTAAAGTCAGGTGAATCACTTATTTGAATTGAATCAGCCAATACTAATATCCCACCAGGTTCGAGAACTCTAAAAAATTCATTTAATACTTTAGCTCTAATTGTTCTAGGTAATTCATGGAATAAGTAAACACAAGAAATGCATTGAAAACTATTATTTTCAAAAGGTAATTCTTCAGCATTACCTCTTATTAACTCAATTAAATCACCATCTAAATCTGAAATATATCTACTTGCCTCTTTTAAGTATGAATCAGACAAATCAATTCCTGTAATTTTTTCTTTAGGAAATGCAGCTCTTAATTGTTTTAATGTTCTTCCTGATCCTGTGGCCACATCAAGTATTTTTATAGAACTTTTTTTTCTATTGCTAAAAATTTCAAGTCCCTTTTTTATTGGCTTAATTATTCTTCTTCTCATTGAGTCAGCGCTTCCATTGAAAAGTATCTCTACTTGTAGGTCATAAATGCTTGCTGAAAAATCTGATAAATAACCATCTGTTTGATGATGAAAATTTCTCAAGTAATATTGAGGATAATTATCTTTATCAATTGATTTTGGAAGATCATTATAGTTTTGTTTTCTACGTCTATCCCATGTATTAGGCATATCTAGCCAAATTTTAGGATATTGAGTTAAATATCTAAGCCATGGCTCGTCAAACAATAATTTTTTTGGATATATATTTTTTTCTGCATCATTCCAATCTTCTTCTCTTAAAATATCCATTGAATTTTGGATTTGCATTAGTAGATTCTGATCTATATCAAAATTTTCAAGCTTCGAATCGGGCAGAATAAAACTCATTAATCTTGAACTGATCTGCTTGTGAGCAAAACCTGCAATGCTTTTACTTTGTTGTAGCGTTTTATATGCAATTTTTGAGATAGATTCCCTAGCCATTTTTTAATTTATATATTTATATTCCAACAAAAAAAAAATCAATTTGAGAATATTTTGTGATATTTCTCAAATTGATTAATTTAAACTAATGTGTTCTTTTAATTATGCATCGTAATACATGAAAAATTCATGTGGATGAGGCCTTTGTCTAAGTTGTTGTACCTCTTCGTATTTTATATCGATAAAGTTATCAATAAAATCTTCAGTAAATACTCCACCAGCTAATAGATAATCCTTATCTGCTTTTAGCGCATTAAGTGAGTCATTTAGAGATGAAGGCACTGTATCAATTTTTGCTAGTTCATCAGCTGGTAGTTCAAATAAATCTACATCTACTCCATCACCAGGATCAATTTGATTTTTAATTCCATCAATACCAGCAAGCATCATTACAGAAAATGCTAAGTAGGGATTTGCAAGTGCGTCACCTGATCTGAATTCTAATCTTTTAGCTTTCGGGCTTGGACCAGTTAAAGGTATTCTTACTGCAGCTGATCTATTACCCTCAGAATAAACTAGATTTACAGGTGCTTCGAATCCTGGAACCAATCGTTTATAACTATTTGTAGTTGGGTTAGTAAAGGCTAGGAACGATGGAGCATGTTTAAGTATGCCTCCGATGTACCATCTTGCTGTTTGAGATAAATTTGCATATGCTCCTTCACCAAAAAATAGTGGCTGCCCACTCTTCCATAAACTTTGGTGAACATGCATTCCAGTTCCATTATCGTTAAATACAGGCTTGGGCATGAATGTTGCAGTTTTCCCATATTTTTTGGCAACATTCCTGACAACGTATTTATAAGTCATTACGTTATCAGCTGAATTTATTAATGAATCGAATTTCATTCCTAGTTCGTGTTGACCGGCACCAGCAACTTCATGGTGATGCTTTTCTGTGGGTATGCCCAATTCACCCATTAAAAGTAACATTTCAGATCTGATGTCTTGCGCAGTATCATTTGGAGAAACTGGAAAATAACCTTCTTTGTATTGGATCTTGTATCCTAAATTTCCACCTTCTTCAATTCTTCCTGTGTTCCATGGAGCTTCAATTGTATCTACGCTATAAAAGCAGGAACCCTCTTTTGAGTCGTATCTAACGTCATCAAATAAGAAAAATTCTGGTTCAGGTCCAAAAAATGCTGTGTCAGCAATCCCAGTGGATTCTAAGTACTTTAATGCCTTTTGAGCTAAAGATCTTGGGCATCTATCATAGGGCTCACCACTTCTAGGCTCTTGGATAGAGCAAATCATACTTAGAGTTTTATGTTTATAAAAAGGATCTATCCATGCTGTACTTGCATCAGGGACCATTGACATATCGGAGGCATTAATTGCTTTCCAACCTCTTATTGATGAGCCATCAAATGCTAGACCTTCTGTAAATGAATCCTCTTCTATCATGTCTGATGTAAGAGTTAAATGCTGCCATTTACCATGGATGTCTGTGAATTTTAAATCGATGAGTTCAATACCTTCATCTTTAATTTGACTTAAAACATCTTGTGGGGACTTAGACATAACTTTTGAGATACCTTTTATGAAATTAATAACTTGATGACTCTTATTATGTATCAACCGTAACTTTTTTCAACACTAGATGACTTCTTTCAGTGTTTCAAGTCATAACTTTAATAATTATTTACTTAATTATTTAAATTGAATTAATTTCTATAAAAAAATATCGCTTAAATGAAGATATTAGTCTAATTTAAGAGTAATTGAATGTAATGCTTTGACAGAAGCAAAACTTATTCCGGCATTAAGTAAAGAGAATTTATCTCATTTTTCAAAGACTTATGTTCCTTCCAGACTTTTATTGGGACCTGGACCTTCAAATGCACATCCAGAAGTCTTAAGCGCGCTTTCTTTGAATCCTATTGGTCATTTAGATGAAGCATATATCTCGTTGATGTCTGATGTACAGCAACTTTTAAGGTATACCTGGCAGTGTAATAATCGTCTCACCCTCCCAATGAGTGGTACTGGTAGTGCAGCGATGGAAGCTTCAATAGCAAATTTTATTGAAGAAGGCGAAAAAATTCTTATTGCTAAAAAAGGATATTTTGGAGACAGATTAGTGGATATGGCAACTAGATATAAAGCTCAAGTATCCGTTATTGAAAAACCATGGGGTGAGGCTTTTACTTATGAAGAAATTAAGTATGAGATAGAGACTAAAAAACCAGCTATTTTTGCTATTGTCCATGCTGAAACATCAAGTGGTGTTTTACAACCTCTTGATGGCATTGGCGATATATGTAGAAAAAATAACTGCTTATTTTTAGTTGATGCAGTTACTTCACTCGGCGCTATAGAGTTATTGATAGACGAATGGAAAATTGATCTAGCATACAGTTGTAGTCAAAAGGGATTAAGTTGTCCCCCAGGATTAAGCCCATTTACAATGAATAAAAGAGCTGAAGAAAAACTAAGTTCAAGAAAAACAAAAGTACCCAACTGGTATTTAGATTTATCTCTATTAAATAAATATTGGGGTTCAGATCGTGTTTACCATCATACTGCTCCGGTAAATATGAATTTTGCTATTCGTGAAGGTTTACGATTAATTGCTAATGAGGGTTTAGAAAATGTTTGGAAAAGACATAATACTAATGCAATGAAACTGTGGAATGGATTAGAAAGTCTTGGTATGGAATTACATGTTTCAGAGGATTATAGATTGCCAACTTTAACCACAGTTAAAATACCTCCAGCAGTTGATGGGGATGGTTTTAGAAATCATCTCTTAAGAAACTTTGGAATTGAAATAGGAAATGGACTTGGAGAGTTGTCGGGTAAAGTTTGGCGTGTAGGGCTAATGGGTTTTAATTCATGTGAGGAGAATGTTGACAGATTATTAAACCTATTTGATACTGAGCTAAAGAAATTTACTATTTTTGAGTCCTCAACTTTTTGAACCAATTTTGTAAAATTTTACTGCATTCATCTTCTAGGATACCTCCAATTATTTCCATTTTGTGATGAGCACTTTCATGTTTTGATAGGTCAATTGAGCCACCCAATCCACCTCTTTTCTTATCGTAAGCACCAAAAATAACTTTACCCATCCGCGCTTGAATAAGAGCAGAGGAACACATAGTACAAGGTTCTAAATTTGTGATAAGAGTACATTCATTAAATCTCCAATCATTTTTTATTAAAGATGCCTGCCTAAGTGCCATTATCTCAGCATGACCTAATGGGTCTTTACTTATATTCCTCCTGTTAACCCCTCTCCCGATACATCTTCCTCTCTCATCTAAAATTATTGAACAAATTGGTAGCTCAACTTTTCCAATTTCATTGGATCTTTTTAAAATCGAATTCATCCACAAAGTGTATTTTGAATTATTTGTTTTTTTTTGATTATCTTCATTACTATTTCCATTTTCAAAAATATATCTCATTTACCAATATTGAGAATAGAATTATTAATAGATATATTATCTGATGGCTGAAGATTTAATTAATAATAAAGATATATATTTCCCCTCATATGTAGGGACTAATGAAAAATTGATTACTTTGCTAAATAGAGCAAATCGAACTCTTTGTGACTGGTTCTCTAAAACTGATAAAAATGGTCCTTTACCTTTTGATGAGGGTTTCAAGTGCATTATGCCTGCGGATAAGGGTAACTCTGATGAAGATTTGTTTTCTGAGATTGAATCTCTTTTGAATAATTCATTTAATCCCGTTCATCCTGGGTCACTAGCACACCTTGACCCCCCACCTCTAATTTTCTCTATATTGGGAGATTTAATTGCTGCTGGGTTAAATAATAATCTCCTCGCTTACGAGTTATCACCTAGTGTAACTTTACTTGAGGAATCATTATGCAAGTGGTTTGCCAAGAAAATAGGGTTTGATGATTTCTCAGGAGGTATAGCCGCTAGCGGAGGTACATTAAGTAATCTGAATGCACTTATAGCAGCCAGAAATAATGCTGGATTAGGTACTAATCCAAATTCTGTATTACTTGTTAGTGAAGATGCTCATTCTTCCTTTGTTAAATGTATAAGAGTAATGGGTCTTGATACTGCCAATCTTGTCAAGATTAAAACTGATGAGCAAGGTCGAATGGATATAAACAATCTCAGAAAGTCTTTAGATAAATGTTCAACAGAAAATAAAAAAGTATTTGCTATTGTTGCCACTTTAGGAACAACTGTACGAGGAGCCATTGATCCTATTAAAGAAATAAGTGAAATCTGTAAACATAGGAACATATGGTTACATATTGATGGTTCAATTGGAGGGATTTTTGCTATAACTTCTATTCTGATAGAAGGTTTAAATAATATTAATCAAGCTAATTCGATAACGATAAATCCACAAAAAATCATTGGTATCACAAAGACTTCATCTTTGTTATTGGTTTCAAATATGAGTACTTTAAAAAATACTTTTAATACTGGACTACCATATATATCATCTAAAGAAAATATTATAAATAGAGGTGAAATAGGCATACAAGGTTCTAGACCTGCAGAGGTTATTAAACTATGGCTTGGTTTGCGTTTTTTAGGTATGAATGGAATAGAAAATATATTAAAATCATCAATTAAAAGAAAAGATTTCTTTTTAAAAAATATAAATAAAAATAAATTTGATATATATTCAGGACCTCTTCATATTGTCTCATTCTTACCAAAGAAACTTGAGCCAAATGACTCCGATGCATGGACTCAAACTAAAGTTAATGAACTAATTAATAATAATTTTATGCTTTCTAGACCAAAATTTAAAGGTAAATATTTTTTACGGGTTGTCATGGGAAATTACAATACAAAAGAATCTCATATTGAAGAACTTTTGAGACTTTTAAATGCTTAACTAATGAATATTGGTAGACCAAAAATTATTGCAATAGTAACAGGGTTTATATCTATAGCTATTTGTATAGCTTACTTACTCTTAATTACTATTTTTGATTTCAGAACTTTTCTAAATGATCAATTATCTAATTTTTCTTAGTAAATGGAGGCAAACTTTTATTTGATTTAAAATACTTTTTCATTTCAATTTTTGAAATAGCTTCTTTTATGAAGTTATTTAAAATATCCTCTCTCTTACTTATTTTATAGATCTTATCTACTACTTCTTGAATTCCTCCATCTCCCCAATCTTGCCCATTGTTAAAATATTCAATCAAACTTAGTCCTACTATTCTTATTAACCAGCCTGCGGTAACTGATTGTATTGATTTAGATAATATAATTTTAGTCAAGCTTGTAGCTAAAGCAGGAGAAAGAATAGCGAGACCTCCTTTTAATATTCCTTGTTTAGCCAATGCGCTTAGCAATGATGTCGCCAAATCTTTTGCATCTTTTTTTGTAAGCTTTATTTCATATATTTTTGATAACTCCATTATCATTTGAAGGTTTACGGAGGTAGTAGTAAGAAAATCAACAGCTGGTAGTGGATTAACTAGTATTACTCCTCCGGTTATCCACATATATTTATTAATCACTTTATTTGACATTAAATATCTTTGTTCTTGTACGAAATTTTTACTTTTAATACCTAACTTATTTGAGCGAAAAAGAATATTATCAGCCAATAACTCTTCACCATTATTATCTAGGGTTTCAATTATTTCTCTAAATAAACTTCCTACCTCGGGGACTAAATTTAAAGCATCTGATTTTATATAGGGAGATTTTTGAGGGACTGCAATTGTTTGAACCAATGAAATTTTATTTTTTCTAGCGGATGTTATAGAAATTATATTTTCTTTGATAAGGTTATTTTCATCTCTAGACCTCAAATCACATTTATTTAGAACTATTATTATTTTTTTCCTTAATTTTAATAATTCTTTAATTAAATAGTTTTCGTATTTATTTATATCCTGATCTAAAACAAAAAGAACTAGGTCAGAATTTGATGCTTGTATAATTGTTGCTTTTTCTCTTTCTTCTCCTAATTTAGATGGTTCAAATAAACCCGGAGTATCAACTATATTAACGTTTCTTTTTAAAATTGGTATACGAATTTTATAGCTATTAATTTTCTTTGTTGTACCAATTTTTGCTGAGGTTTGTCCGACAATATTTTTCAATAAAGATCTTGCTATAGATGTTTTTCCTGAGGAACCTGCTCCAAAAAGAGTAACTTTGTAATCTCCTGTTTTTAATTGGGACTCCAGATTATTTTTTTGGTAATTTAACAATTCAGCTTTTACTTTATCGCTAATTTTTTTGTTAATTTTCTCGACTCCTTCCAAACTTATCTTGGCAGCACCATATGTATTTTTGAATGAAAGTGTATTTTTTTTATTTTTATATATAACTTTATAAACTATTTTTTTAAATAATTTTTTATCAATATTATAAAAAGTATAAATAATTATAATTAAAAATAAAAGAGTATAAATATTTACTATTCTTACAAATATAGAAAATAAAATATAAAGAAATAATATCAATATTATATACTTTATATACTTTAATTTCAAGTATTTCATTTTATCGATTATTTTTAAAAATGTTATACAGTAAAATAATGAAACCAATATTAATAGATATATCTGCAATATTAAACAATGGAAAATTTATAATATTTAAATTTATAAAATCAACTACAAAACCTCTATATATTCTATCTATACCATTACCAATAGTTCCCCCAAGAATAAAGCTATAAGAATATAGATCGAATGAGTTTAAAGTATTCTTTCTAAATATCAAATAAATAAGCAATATAGAAAAAAAAATACTTATTAAAGATAAAAATACTCTACTACCACTAAATATGTTAAATGCTGCTCCGTAATTTTTTACAAAGTCTAATTTGAATAAAAGAAAATCTTTATTAATAAATAATTTTTTATTATAAAACATTAAATATTTCGTAAATTGATCTATCAGAACAATAAAAATACTTAAAGATACAAAATATAATTTTGTTTTTATATTAATAATCATTATTTGCTACGTTTTAAACGTTCTATAGGTTTAATAAGTAATAAAAGTGGAAAAAGCATTAATAAATGATATCCAATTTTACCTAATGAATATTTCCCTAAATTATATAAAAATAAATTGTATTGATTGTAGAATATGATTTGTATGAAGTTGTAAAAAATTCCAGTTAAATGCATAGCACCTATTGCTATAAATCCGTTTTTTAAAAAGTTTCTAACGTTTATTTTATTTCTATTATTTAAATTATCAATTATTTTGATTAATGGATATAAACCTAATAAATAACCAAAATTTGGAGTAAGCAAATAACCTAATGAACCTCCTTGGTGAAAGACAGGAAGTATAAATAACCCCATAATTATATATATCGAAAATGCTCTGAAAACAACTTTTTTATGGAAAATAAGTGTTAATAAAATTATTGTCGGAATTTGCCATGTGATAGGTAACTCAAAGTTATTACTAGATTTATAGATAAAAGGTAGTGGAATATAAACAGGTAACATTGAGGTTATTACTATTGATTGAAGACTCACCAGTATCTCAATTAATTTATAAAAATTGAGCATTATTATAAATTCTATTTATAAACTTCTCAATGCAACAATTGGATCTAATTTAGAAGCTCTTTTTGCAGGTAAAACGCCAAAGATTAAACCTATTGATCCTGAAATGATCATTGTGGAAAAAGTGGTTGTAATTCCTACTGATGCAGGAAGTGGTGTTATCAGAGATAAAAGAAAAACACCTGATAATCCTGTTGTTGTTCCAATTAATCCGCCAATTGTAGATAAAATCAATGCCTCAATCAAAAATTGAATTAATATGTCTGACTGTTTAGCTCCTATTGCTTTTCTAAGTCCAATTTCTTCAGTCCTTTCACTTACAGAAACAAGCATGATATTCATGATTCCTATGCCTCCAACCACCAAAGATACTGCACCAATACCAGCCAATAAAAACGTTAGCCCACTTGTTATATTGGTTACTATATTTAATGCATCTTCTTGTGATCTAACCGCAAAGTCATCATCTCTGATTATTTTATGTCTTTGCCTTAATAAGTTAGTAATCTGAAATTTAGCGGCACTAGTTGCATTTTTATTTATAGCTTCAACACTAATGAAGCTTAAACTTACTCCATATGTCGGGTCCTTCCCTGTAATCCTATTGACCATGGTGGTTAATGGAATATAAGCATTTTTGTCTTGATTACTTCCAAATACAGCACCTTTTGGTTTTAATATTCCAATAATTTCATAAGTATGATCTTTAATTCTGATTTTTTCCCCAAGTGATGAAGAATTATCTTTGAAAAATTCTTCTTTAAGATCAGGACCTATTACTACATAACTTCTTGCACTATTAATATCACTATTAGATATAAATCTTCCCTTATCAACTTCAAAGCTTCTTACTTCAAGAAATTCAGGAGTAACTCCTGCAATTGATATATTTAGACTTTTAGAATTTGACTGCACTATTTCGTTAGCAGAAATTTGAGGCGCAACTTTTTTAACTGTTGGGACTTGATTACTTATTGCTAGTGCATCTTCTAAAACAAGATTTTTAGGAAATGAAATACCTCTTCTTCTGGTGTCATTATTTCCAGGAACAATGAATAAAACATTTGCACCTAAATTACTTAATTGGTTTTTAGCTAATGTTTGAGCACCTCTTCCAAGCCCAACAAGTGTAATAACAGATGCATTTCCTATAATTATCCCAAGCATTGTTAATGAACTTCTCAATTTGTTCGAGACTAAGGTTTTTGTAGCCATGCCTAAGGCTTCTTTTAATGAGATATTCCTAGACATATTTATATTTATCTATTGCATCATCATCATCTTCAATTTGCCCCATGTATATAACTCCTTCATTTAGCTGCAGTGTAATAAGGTCACCATTACTAATTTGATGATTATCCATATTTTCTAAATTACAAATTGTAGAAATTTTTTTATTATTTTTGTTAAACAAAGCATAAACGTCATTTACATTTTGGTTCGTAACAATGCCCGCAATATTTTTACTTAGCGGAATATTCTTCATTAATTCCTCGGGAACAAATAATATTTCTCCCGGACAAATTAGGGACATATCTAGATTGTTTTTAATTATTCTTGCTTTACCTGTTACACCGATTTCCCCTATTGAAATTCCTCTTGATACAATCTTTCTTACTAAACCGACTTTTATTAAATCTGTAGAGCCACTAATACCAGTTAATGTGCCTGCAGTTTGAACTACTAAATCTCCTTGATTTAGTATTCCCATCTCCTGAGCAATTTGCATTGCTAAACTAAAAGTTTTCGCTGTTCTTTCATCATTTTTAACTACTATTGGAGTCACTCCCCAAACAAGTTGCAATCTTCTCGCTACACTCCTCTCTGTTGTAGTTGCCAAGATAGGTGTTGGTGGTCTGAATTTACTTACATTTCGAGCGGTAGAGCCTGTTTTCGTTAAAGGGATTATAGCTCCTGCATCAAGTTGTCTAGCTATATTACTTACTGCTGCACTAATGGCATTTGGGATCGTACTAGGTAAGTGACTTTCAATAGCTTTAAGTGGATAATCCCTTTCAATTCTTCTTGCTATGGTTGCCATAGTTTCAACTGCCTCTACAGGATAATCACCAACGGCAGTTTCGTTTGAAAGCATTACAGCATCTGTACCATCCAGAATCGCATTTGCAACATCACTAACTTCTGCCCTAGTTGGTCTTGGGTTAGAAGCCATAGAATCAAGCATTTGAGTCGCTGTAATTATGGGGATACCTAGCGAATTAGCTTTTCTTATTAATTCCTTTTGTAAAAGAGGAACTTCTTCTGCAGGCATCTCAACTCCCAAATCACCTCTTGCAACCATTACTCCGTCACATAAAGGTAATACGGTGTCAATTTGATCAATTGCTTCAAATTTTTCTATTTTTGCTACTACAGGAGTCGAATGCCCATTTTTGTTTATTAAATCTTTTATCTCGTTTATATCGGATGGATTTCTTACGAAACTAAGGGCTATCCAATCAACTCCTTCAGATAAACCAAATTTTAAATCCTCTTTATCTTTTTCTGTTAATGCTTTTACTGATAATTGAACATCTGGGAAATTAACCCCTTTATTGTTTGAAAGAACACCCCCTACAGTTACTAAACATTCCAAAAGATTAGCTTTTATATCTACTTTTTCTACAATCATTTCTATTTTGCCATCATCTAAAAGTATTCTTTTCCCTTCACTAACTTCTTGGGAAAGTTTGTCGTAGGTTACATTTGCAATTTTATTTGTACATTCAACTTCATTCGATGTCAGTGTAAATTTATCACCTTTTTTAACTTTTACTGGACCATCTTTAAAGCGGCCTAATCTTATTTTAGGTCCTTGAAGATCTTGTAATATTCCAATATCTATATCTAGTTTATTTGATACCTCTCTTATTGTTTTTATTCTCTCAGCATGATCTTTATGATCTCCATGTGAGAAATTTAATCTAAATGTTGTTACTCCAGCTTTAATTAAATCTGTAATTATCTCTTCTGATTGAGTTGCGGGTCCAATAGTTGCTACAATTTTCGTTCTTCTTTTTAAATCAATATTCGACATATATAAATAATATTGCTAGATATAAATAAATTTACCATACCCAAAGTTAGTTATTTAAGTCATGGATTTTAAAACTTATCAGAAAAAAGCTAGAGAAACAGCACAATATCCAAATTTAGGCTCAAATAATATTTATCCAACTCTTGGTTTGGTTGGAGAGGCTGGTGAGGTGGCAGAAAAAGTAAAAAAAGTTATAAGAGATAAAAATGGAATATTTGATAACGAATCTAAATTAGGTATTAAAAAAGAGTTAGGAGATGTTTTATGGTACATATCAAATCTTTGTACAGAATTAAATTTCAATTTAGAGGATGTTGCATTACAAAATCTGGAAAAATTAAAATTAAGAGCTTCTAAAGGAAAGATAAGTGGGTCTGGAGATGATAGATAAGTTTAGCTATAACCTAAGCTTGCATACTGGAGATTAGTGATTAAGTTTTGAATAACATTTAAAAGTAAAAAAGCTAATAAAGATGAAATATCAAAACCACCAATTGGAGGGATGATACCTCTAAAAATGTTTAAATAAGGATCTGTGATAGAAGTTAATGCAGATAAAACACCGTTACTCCAATCAATACCTGGAAACCAAGTAAGTAAAATTCTTATTATCAATATGAAAGAATAGATTGATAAAGTTTGGCCCAGAACTGCAAAAATCTCAGATAACATTATCTTTTCGTAATTTAATCCATCCTAACATT
>CACNMX010000012.1 GCA_902621675.1 uncultured Prochlorococcus sp.
TGGGCACAAAAAAAATTATTAGATTCCGATTCTTATGGCAGAATAATTACAAATCAGAATTTACAGATAAAAAGTTTCTCTGGAATCTTTGCTGTCGGTGATTGCGCAGTTGTAGGTTCAGCAAAAAGACCAGCATCTGGAGTTTTTGCAGTAAAAGTTGTAAACACGTTAGTACAAAATCTAAAAAAAGATGTAGAAGGGAGACCATTAAAAAAGTGGTTTCCTCAAAAGATCGGGCTGCAAATAGTAAATATATTTCCAAGCCATCATCCAAAGGCTTTTGCTATTTATCGCAATTTTGTTTTCGGCCCTTATTTTATTTTTTGGATTTTAAAGCATAAAATTGATCTCAACTTTATTAAAAAGTTCAGATCAAAAAGGCTAATTATGAAAAGTAGTGAAAAAAATATTTCAATGAATGATTGCAGAGGATGTGCAGCTAAAATTCCTCAGTTTGTTTTGAATAAATCATTAATAAATTCTAATTTAAATTCTTTTGCCTCATCACCTGAAGATGCAGTTGAGATATATCAAAATGGTCAAGATATTATCTTGCAAAGTGTAGATGGATTTCCTGCTTTGGTAAGTGATCCTTGGCTTAATGCAAAAATTACTACTTTGCATGCTTGCTCAGATTTGTGGGCAAGCGGAGCAAAACTTTCATCCGCGCAGGCTTTAATTTCATTACCAAAAGTTGAGAGGGAATTTCAGAGTTACCTCTTTTCTCAATCACTTCAAGGTATTAAATCAACAGTTCAGGATCATGGAGGTGAATTACTTGGAGGCCATACTTTCGAGGCAAGAAGTTTAGTAAATAAACCTTATTCATTAGGAATAGATATTTCTTTAACAGTTCAAGGTATTTTAAAAAATGGAGCAAAACCATGGTTTAAATCTGGAATGAATATTGGAGATATTCTCATGATGTCTAGACCTCTCGGCGTTGGGATTTACTTTGCTGGTCAAATGCAAAATATTAATATGCTAAGTAGTTCTTCTGAAGTAATTAATAATTTAGTAAAGAGTCAGCAATATTTGATTGATGAAATTTATCTTTTTCAAAATCAATTTAAAGAATCATTAGTCAATGCTGCGACTGATATTACTGGATATGGATTTATTGGACATCTTAAAGAAATGGTTGAATCATCTAATTTATATAGGCAAAGAAATAATCTTGAGCCACTAAAAGTTTTATTAGATTTATTTGCATTTAAAGCTTATCCTGGGGTATTTGAATTAATAAGAAAAGATGTTAAAAGTACTTTCTTTGAATCTAATAAAGAAATTTATGACAAAATTTATAAAGTGAATAAGCAAAAAAGAATAATTAATTTTTTAAACGAAAATTCATTAGATCAAGAGACTTTTAACGAGAGAATATCATTACTATTAGATCCTCAAACATGTGGACCCTTGTTGATTAGTTGCAATCGTAAATATGAAAATGTTCTAAAGGATAAATGGTACAAGGTTGGAGAGGTTGTAAAAATGTAATTAATTTCTATTTAATTTGTCAATTTCTAAATATCTTAATCTTTTTATTTCCTTTCCCATCTCCTTCCCTGGGTTCCATCCCTCTTTTTTTAATGTTTCTCCATCTTTTTTTGATTTTATGAACTTGTAAATAAATAACCACTTAAACAATTTACGCCAGTATGGTCCTCCATCACAAATTAATAATTTGACTGTCTCATCGCTAAGGTTTCTGTCCTCAATAAATTCTGTCCAACTTGATGGAGAAAAATGATTGAAATTTTTTTGGTTTGTATTTAATATCTTTTTGATATTTATATAATCTTCTAATATTTTTATCTCGCTATTATTTACCAAAAATCTTTGACATGCTTTTTCTAAATTTTCTGAATCTTTTAATAAGTAAAGCATATGATTTCCCTTTAACTTCTTTATCCAATTTAGTCCTCTTAAAAATCTTTTATCGACTTTAATATTTTCATTTAAGATTGAGATAATTTCCCATTTATGAATTATCGAAATTACATTAGTCAAATTATCATGTTTGAATATTTCAGCTAGTTCCATTCTTATTCGTATGCCTAGTGCAGGAGGGTAAACAATTTTCTGATAAGTTTCTGAACTTCCCCATGGCCATTTTCTAACTGTTTCTTGAGATTGTTTGAGGGAATTATTTGAAATATGGAAATCTAACCTTGAAGCATATTTTGCACATCTAATTAATCTACTTGGATCATCTGAAATACTATTACTGTGAAGTAAATTCAATCTTTTACTTTTTATATCAGAAATGCCTTCATAAAGATCATAGATTTTCCTTGTCGAGACCTCGAAGGCTATTGAATTTATAGTGAAATCTCTCCTCTTAAGATCCTCCTCAATAGTACTTTTATTTACTGTGGGATTGAAGCCTGGAGCAGAATAAATTTCTTTTCTCGCAGAAGCAATATCAATTTTGTAGTCATTAATATTTATTTCTACAGTGTTGTACAAATTAAATTCCTTGATTAAACATAAATCTACATTTACAATATTTTTTTTTATAAATTTTGCAAGAGAAATAGATGATCCTTCAATAACAAGATCAATATCTACAGGTTTAGAAAACGATTTTTTATGGAATTTACTAATTAATAAATCTCTTAAATAACCTCCAACAAAAGCGACTTTAGTATTGTTATTAGATTCTATGTATTTAGCAATTAGGTTATATAGATTAAATGGAGTTTTGATTAATTCCCCTTGGATGTAATCAGAGATATCGTTCATGAGTTTTAACTTACATAACGAATTGGAGCTAATCTAGGATCAAGAATTTTACTTCCTTTATCACCAAATTTTACTGCTAAAGATATTTTTTCTCCACTCCCAAAAATATGTATAATTTCACCTTTCCCAAACTTTGAGTGAATTAGCATATCTCCAACTATCCAGCTCTTCCCTTTACTGGGACCTGAATATAATTTCCTTACTGCATTTATTGGTTTGTTAACAAATTCATTTGGGTTGTTTCGATCAACTCTAGTTAAACGATCAAGATGCCAATCTCTTTTAATTGAAACACCGCCAGTTTGTGGTAATTCGCCATCCAATAAATCTTCAGGTATTTCAGAAAGGAATATTGAAGGAATTGTTGCTTCACGCATGCCACCCCATAATCTTCTTTCTCTGGCATGACTTAAGAAAACTCTTTCTTTAGCTCTAGTAATACCTACATAGCATAATCTTCTTTCCTCTTCAAGAAGTGAGGGAGTATCTATTGATCTATGGCTAGGGAAGAGACCTTGTTCTAGCCCAGTGATAAAAACATTTTGAAATTCTAAACCTTTACTATTATGTAGAGTCATGAGAGTTACAGAGTTAGGATTATTTTTCTTCGTATCATTATCAGTTGTTAAGGCTGCTGTAGAAAGAAATCCCTCTACATCTCCACTTTCTGTTTCTTCTTCATATTGAGTAGCTGCATTAATTAGTTCTTGTAAATTATTTCTTCTATCTTCAGATTCTTCAGTCCCACTTGAGAGCAAGTCACTTAAATAACCACTTTTTTCTAATATGAGTTGAAGTAGTTGAGCGGGACCTGAATTTTCTAAGTAACAAAGTAGATCATTCATAATTTCAGTAAATTTATTAATTCCTTTTGATGATCGGCCTATTGTTTCTTCAAGGCTTTGCTTATCATTAAGAACCTCCCATAATGGGATATTTAACCTATTAGATAGTTCATTAAGTTTTTGAATAGTAGTCTTACCAATCCCTCTTCTAGGAACATTTATGATTCGTAAAAGACTAACGTTATCTGAAGAGTTAACCAGAACTTTCAAATATGCTATAACATCTTTAATTTCTCTTCTATCATAAAAACGCAATCCTCCAAAAATTGTATAAGGAATGCGCCACCTTACAAGAGATTCTTCTAATACTCTTGACTGAGCTCTTGTTCGATATAAAATTGCAAAATTTTTCCAAATTGGGTTTTGATTATAGTTATTGAGTGATTTTATTTTATTGGTAATTGCTTCTGCCTCATAAATTTCATCATCACAGCTGAGTAATGTTAAAAGTTCCCCTTTTTCTTTAGTTGCCTTTAAAACTTTGTCAATTCTTTCAGAGTTATTTTCAATTAGTGAGTTTGCAGCATCAAGGATATTGGAAGATGACCTATAATTTTCTTCTAATTTAATTAAAGATGATTTTGTATTATCGTTGATTGAAGTTTTAAAATCCTCTTGAAAACCAATTAAAATCCTGAAGTCAGCTGCTCTGAAACTATAAATACTTTGATCAGCATCCCCAACTACAAAAATTGACCGATCTTCCCAATTGAAAAATTTTTTTGGTTCAGTATTTCCAGCCGTGATTAATTTTATAAGTTCATATTGTGTTCTATTTGTATCTTGATATTCGTCAACTAAAATATGTTTAAATCTTTTGTGCCAGTAATCTCTGACTACATCATTTTGCCTCAACAAGAAAACAGGCAAAAGTAGAAGATCATCAAAGTCTAAAGAATTGTTTTTTGAGAGCGAAATCCTATATCTCTTGTAGGCTTCTGCAACTGTTTTATCAAAATTATTATCTGCTTTTTCTAAAAGATCATTAGAAGTTAAGCATTGATTTTTAGCATTACTTATTAATCTTTTAATCTTTTTGGGATCATATCTTTTTGGGTCAAGATTCATATCTTGACTGATAATTTCTTTTACTAATGTTTGAGAATCTGTTTCATCATAAATTGAAAATTGCCTTGTCCATTTTAGGCCTTCTGGATCAGTATATTTTTCAATATCGTATCTCAAAAGTCTTGAAAATAAGGAATGGAAAGTACCGATCCAAAGGTTCTGAAGCCTCTCTTGGTGAACGTTTGTTCTTAATTGATTTTGATCAATTTCTTTGAGAGTTGTCCAAGGCTGACCAAATTGATTAAAAGCTACTTCTTGGGCTAGAAGAACCTCTAATCTCGCTTTCATTTCTTTAGCAGCTTTGTTAGTGAAAGTGACTGCGAGAATGTTATAGGGATCTACAGAGTTACCCTCAATAAGGTTTGCAATTCTGTGAGTAAGAGCCTTTGTTTTACCGCTACCTGCACCTGCTACAACTAATAGTGGTCCATAAACATGTTTTACTGCTTTAAGTTGTTGATTGTTTAGGGACTTAAAAAGAAAATTGTTAGTTTGAGGCACTTTTGGAAGGGTTTTTCAAAAATCAGACTTTACTATGAGATTCAGATTCCGTTTCTAGATCTTCTAAAGCTTTTTTTAAATTTATAAGTTCATTATTGTTATTAATGATTTCTTCAAATTTATTTTGTGGCATCTTTAATTTCATACTTCTATCTAGAATTTCTTTTTCCAATCTCTTTTTATATGAGGAAATAAGTTTCTTTGATAATTTTAAATCCTGTTGATCCAAAACTTTATTAAAAATGTAATTTTATATTAGCGGAAAAAAAATTTTTTATTTGAATTATTTCAACTATCACTTTGGAATGAAGTTATTAATTAAGAAGCATTGCGTTAAGTTTGAAATTGTATTGTTTTAACTAGCTTTATATTATTCTTAAGATCTGTCTTTAAATTTTTAATTCAGGAATGTCAGTTTCAAAGAATAATCAACTATTTTCAGCCGATAAGAAATTAAACGATTTAAGCAATATAAAAGAATTTATTAATAGTGCAAACTCAAGATTAGATGCTATAAACTCAATAACCAATAATTCACATGCAATCGCAGCAGACGCTGTAACTGCAATGATTTGCGAAAATCAAGATTCACTGAATTCAAAAATATCTTTAAATACAACTAACAAGATGTCCGTTTGTTTAAGAGATGGAGAAATAATCCTAAGGATTGTTGCTTATCTTTTAATTTCTAATGACGAATCAGTTTTAGAAAAAAGTTGTTTGAAGGATCTTAAAAATACTTATCTTGCTCTTGGGGTACCTTTAAAAAATGCAAGAAGGGTTTTTGAATTAATGCGAGATGCAACTATCTCTGATTTGAATTCAACAGTTAATAATATGCGTGGAAACAAAGACTTTCTTACTAAATTAATATCTGAAACAGAGTTTCAATTTGAAAGGATAATTAATCTTTTAAACTAGTTAAATTCCTTATCTCTGAAGAATGGGAAGTCTGAATAACTGAGTTATTTTCCAGATTTCTAATAGTAGAAAATCTGGATCTTACATGTGTGGATAAAAAGGAAATTCTTTCTTCGGAAACCTTTGATTTATAAAAAGTTTTAATGTTTAAATTATGTTGTTCATCAACAAAATAATTGGATGATGAAATAAAGGATTCTGTATAACCTTTATTTCTTAAAACAATTCCTGAATTTTCATCTTTGGGTAAAAAAATCAGAATAGTTTCATCTCCCTCACTGATATCATCATTGTCCCAATCACTAATAGTTTGCCAGTTTATAGAAATGGCTATGCTTTCTTGGTTTAAATTAAATTTATAATTTTTAAAAATTTCAACTACTTTTTTATTTTTTTTGTTTATATGTTTTATATATATTTTACTAGTTGAGTTTTCAAATTCCTGAAAAGCTAAAGTGTGAGTACTTCTAATAGATTTCCACTCTCCTATGCTTTTATTAATGAATTGATTAATTATTGTTAGATTCTTCGTCAAGTTTATCTTCTACGGAATGATTTTCTGCTTTTTGTATCATTCTTACCATTGAATCCACCATTAATCTCTTTGCAGAAGTTACTTTTAATCCAGAAGGAGTAGTTGATATTTGTTCTCCAGGGCGATCATATGAAGTTGGTCTAAATGGAGTCATCTAATAACTTTAAAAATTAATCGATTCCTATTCTTGCATGAATCATTATTTATATTGTTATTGTTTGCGAAAATGTCATATCTTTCTTCTTTGATAAGAGAATTATCAACTGTTTTGTTATTTAGTCATTTTATTTTTTGCCAATCCTGAAATAGTCGCTAAAGCAAACATTCCCAATAGAGCAATCCCTAGAAATAATCCTGCTCCCTGGCTAACTCCAGCTCCTACTGCTACTAGTATAGAGTCACTGATTAGAAGACTTATTAATAATGCTGGAGTAAATATTTTCCAGCGAGTTCCTCCAATGCCAATTGCGTAGCTTAGAAAATCAAAAAGGCCAGTCATTAGTAGACCTGTCATAAGAAAGAAATTTTCTTCTAGCTGGTTTTGATTAAAACTTTCAATCTTTTGCATTGCTTTTGGGCCTACTAAATTACGTACAGGAACCCGACCATAATTTCTCGCAATAAAGAAAGCAGCTTGGCAAAAAACGATATCAGAAAAGATTATTGTCATGTAACCTTTTTGAAATCCTAGTAATGAACCAGCTAGCAGAGAATAAGCAGAACTTGGAAGGGCAGGTAAAATAATGCTTACTCCTCTAAGGATAAATATTCCAAAAGGAGCCCAAATCCCCATACTTTCTATTTTATTCCTTAAAGGTTCAATCCCATAATTTTGGATTAAATAAATCAATACTACAAATATTGCAATGAAAAAAACTACTGAGAGAAATTTCTGTATTTTATTCATTATTCTTCTAATAAATTTATTGGAATTAAATTCTTAATTTAATATTTGATTCTATCTATAATAGAAATACTAATCAATAAAAATTTTTACAAATTTTTAATCTTATATTTCCTACTAATAAAAAATATTTGTATTTCATAAGTAGTCATGAATCACTCTAAGAATAAATTTAATTCAATATTTTTTAGAAATATCATTAATTTAGTCCTTTCGATTATCATTTTATTTTGTATTTCAATAAAAAAATCAGAAGCTTTGCCTCATGAATGGGTTGGAGTTCCTAAAAGTGAATACGGAGAGCAGTTATGGGATAGGCAAAGTATAAAAAGGAATGAGGATGGTTCTGTAAGGGTATTGAGTAAATTTATTCCAAGAACAAAAAGTGAAATTACTAAGGATATTCTCTACACAATGGATATAAATTGTTTTGAAAAATCATTTAGAGATGTTGATGTCTCAATAAATGATGCAAATAGTAATTTCAATGATTTAGCTAATTGGCAAGATCCAAATGGAGATAAACTGATTTTGGGTGTTATTGGTCAAGTCTGCAGAGTCGAAAACTAAAAATTTTAAGTAAAAAAAATGCAAAAAATAACGAGTTCTCTCAATGATTTGAAAGTATAAAACCCCTCCATAGAAGGGGTTTTAAAGGTGCCAGGACCCAGATTTGAACTGGGGACACGGCGATTTTCAGTCGCCTGCTCTACCAACTGAGCTATCCCGGCTCTAACCTATATACTTTAAATTAAGATGTGTAGTTTGTGAAACCCTTTTAATTAAAAATTTTATATCTTCATCAAATATTTTTAAAAAAAACTTTTATTTTGCATTAATCGCTAACAAGGCAGTACCAAATGAAGTGGGTTTTTTGCATGAAACTATGGGTATGTTAATAATTTTTTCTCTTATTTTTCTCCACTGTGGGTTTTTTGAACCTCCACCAATAGTAATAATTTTTTTTGGAAGTGAACCTGTTAGTTCGCCTAGCTTCTCCCATCCTTTCAATTCGATCTTAGCAAGCCCCTCGAATAATGCATGTAAATAAAGTGAGTCGCTTACTGGCCTTGGACCAAGTATTGGCTCTAAATTAGAATTATTAACTGGAAATCTCTCTCCTTTACTATTAAGAGGCAAAAGATTTAAAGAAGTGTTTTTCGATGGATTTATTTGTCGACTTAGCTCCTTTATTTCTAAATCAGAGAATAACTGAGACAATATACCGCATCCTGCGTTTGAGGCTCCTCCACATATCCAATGGCCGTTTAATCTATGGTTTGTAATTCCTTGTTTTTTTATAGGTTTGTCGATAATTTTCTTAACTACAATAGTTGTCCCTAAAACTGTAAGACCATCTTCTTTACCTAAACCTGCAGCTATTACACTTGAATTAGAGTCAGTGGTGCCTGATACTAATATTAATTTCTTATTCAAGTTAAATCTCTCTGCTAAATCAAAATTCACTTGTCCAATAATTTCCCCACTTTTTACTATTTGAGGTAAGCATTTTTGCCATGAAGTATTGAGATAACTTTTTGGCCATGATTCTTTTTTTAGATCCCAACCAAGTTTTAGATTATTGCCTTCTTCTCCATGAGTCCAATCTTTTAAAAACCAACCAGTGATCCAATCAGATTGATGTCGTAAAAGTATATTTGTCCCATATTTATCTATTAGCTTTAATGCTTTAGCAAGACTACTGTATGGAGTTCGCAGATGATCTTCTCCAGAAGCTAAGGATTCAAGAAGGATCATATGTTCATTACATGCTTGGTCATAAGGTATTGCTTCTCCTATCGGCTCTCCTTGCAAATTTGATGGTATTAAAGTTCCTGAGGTGCCGGAGATAGCCAATTTACTAAGATTAATTTTTACCTCGACAGGTAAACTAACTAAAAGATTTTCACAAGAATTGATCCAAGAATTTGGATTCTTAAAGCTGGACGAATAAGGTACTGAATTTGAATATACTAATCTCTTATGAAGATTAATTATTGAAATTCTTGCACCACTGGTTCCAAAATCTAACCCTCCATAAAAATTATCAGGCATTAAAAAATAATTTATAAAAAGATTTTGGAAGCCTCTGCTAATTTGGCTGCTTTTTCTTCCACATTTTCCCAAGGGAGCTCAAGATCTCTTCTGCCAAAATGTCCGTAGGACGCAGTCTTTCTAAAAAATTTTCCTCCCATTTTTTTTGGCAGATCTCTTAAGTTGAATTCTTTTATTATTGCTGCGGGTCTTAAATCAAAGTGCTCTTTAATTAGCTCTGTCAAATTAGCTTGTGAAATAACACCAGTATCAAAAGTTTCCACGAGAATGGAAATTGGTTTTGCTACTCCAATTGCATAACTTAATTGCACTTCTGCTTTTTTTGCCAATTTCGCCTTAACTATGCTTTTAGCTACATAACGTGCTGCATAAGCGGCTGATCTATCTACTTTTGTGGGATCTTTACCGGAGAATGCCCCTCCTCCGTGTCTTGCATATCCACCATAAGTATCTACAATAATTTTTCTGCCAGTGAGCCCCGCATCTCCTTGAGGCCCTCCTACGACAAATTTTCCCGTTGGGTTTACTAAAAATCTTGTTTTATTAATGTTTGGTTTGATTTCTAAATCTTCAGTAGCAGGAATTACAACATGCTTCCATAAATCCTTTTTTATTCTTTGACGAATTTCTTCTTCATTTGTTAAGCCATCTATTTCAGGATTATGTTGAGTTGAAATTAAGATTGTATTAATAGAGACTGGTAAACCTTTTTCGTAATCAATGCTTACTTGAGTTTTACCATCAGGGAGTAGATAATTGAGGACGTTTTCATGTCTAACCTTAGCGAGTTGAATGGCTAATCTATGAGCTAAGCTAATCGGTAAGGGCATTAATTCAGGCGTTTCATCGCATGCATAGCCGAACATTATGCCTTGGTCGCCAGCTCCGGTATTATCTTCCAAATCATCGTTAACATCATCTGCTTCGTTTACTCCTTGAGAAATATCTGGTGATTGCTCGTCAAGGGCTACTAAAACTGCACAACTATTTGCGTCAAAACCACCTGCTCTATAGCTTTCATATCCAATTTCTTTAATTACATTTCTAACAAGTTTAATATAATCGACTTTTGCTTTTGAAGTAATTTCTCCAGTAAGTAAACAAAGACCCGTATTAACAACAGTTTCGCACGCAACTCTGCTTTCTGGATCTTCTGTCAATAAAGCATCTAGAACAGCGTCACTAATTTGATCACATATTTTGTCAGGATGACCTTCAGTTACAGATTCTGAAGTGAAAATAAAATCACTCATTTAAAAATTTTTTTGGAATTAGGCAATATCCTAAATTAACTTATCGTTACAAATCAATTATTGTAAATTTAAAAAATACTTGTATGAAAATAATAAGGCTTGAGTTCGGATATTCGTGCACAAAATAAATAAGTGAAGTTAAACTGTTTCAGCTGAAGTTGTGGGAATCTCTTCGTTATCGTCAGTTTGTTCGAATAACATTTGTTTATATTTTGCAGCCATTTCTTCAGCTTTACTAAAAACTTTTTGAGGGTCAGTTAGCATGTCTCCTGGTTCAGGTTCAAGTGCTTTAGTAGATAATGAAATTCGCCCTCTTTCTGAATCAAGGTCAATTATCATGACTTTCATTTGGTCATTCACATTTAAAACGTTATGAGGAGTCTCAATATGTTCATGACTAATCTCAGAAATATGCAATAGACCACTTACTCCACCAATATCAATAAAGGCTCCATAAGGTTTAATACCTTTTACAGAACCAACAACAACTTCTCCCACCTCAAGTCTGTTCATTTTTTTCTCAACCAAAGCTCTTCTATGACTGAGTACTAATCTGTTTCTTTCTTCATCAACTTCTAGAAATTTTAGAGGTAAATATTCACCTTCTAAGTCATCTTTAATTCTTCGAGCACTTATGTGAGAGCCTGGGATAAAACCTCTCAAGCCTTCCACCCTCACAAGAGCTCCGCCTCTGTTTGTTGCAAAAACTTCAGAATATATAGTGGCATCTTCTTTTTGGAGTTGTCTAACCCTTTCCCAAGCTCTTTGATATTCAATTCTTCTAATGGAGAGGGCTAATTGGCCATCTTCATTTTCCTCACTCATTATGAAAAATTCTCTACTTTCTGAAGGTTGTAAAACATCATTAAGTCCTTCAACTCTATTTATAGAAACCTCCTGAACAGGCATGAAAGCAGCTGTTTTTGCCCCTATATCTATCATGGCCCCTTTGGGCTCTAAAGCAAAAACGGTACCTTTAACTAGATCGCCTGGCTTAAAATTATAGTCATACTTACCTAAAAGTGATGCAAATTCTTCTTGTGTAAATCCTGCGTTGTCAAAATCCGTATTAGTTCTGCTAGAGGAAGAATCTGCTGAAGGTATATCGCTCTTCTCGAAGGATAAATCTTCCTCATTTTGGGATGCTGAATTATTATCTAACTCAGACGAATTTTTAATTTCTTGATCCTCAGAGAGTTCTTTAATGGTTTGGGAAGAATTTTCGTTCATTTGTTATGTCGCAGACTACCTAAGGTAGTTAGAAAGGTATGCTACTAGCCTGCAAACCAATAGCAAAAAATATTTGTGATATGTATTCTACACTTCAAGATGCTTAATTTTATGAAATTGAAGCTAATTGGTTTTTTGAATTGCCTTTTAAAGATTCAAGAGTAGAAATAAAATCTTTTACTCCATTAAATTTTCTATAAACTGATGCGTATCTTATATAAGCCACTTCGTTTTCTTTCCTAAGATTTTTAAGTATTAATTCTCCGATATAAGAAGACTTAATATCTTTATTAGAATCTTGAACGATTTGTGATTCAATTCCATCTACGAAATTAATAATTGCTTCACTACTGAAGTTAGTCTTTTCACAAGCTCTTGATATACCAGTAAATAATTTTTGTTTATCGAATAATTCTCTGCTACCATCTTTTTTTATGACTGAAACTGGCATTGATTCCACTCTTTCATAAGTTGTAAATCTAAAGCTGCAATTTAAGCACTCTCTTCTTCTTCGAACACTTTTACCACTATCAGCAGATCTTGATTCCAAAACTCTGCTATCGGTGTTTTGACAGGTCGGACACTGCATGTGGTGAAATAAGCTGCACTTTAACTCTAATAGTAGAGTAATATCTTGATTATGAAAAGTAAAAAAACCTCTTGTTAAAGAGGTTTTTTTATTAATTCATTTTCTATCAAATTTAGGTGGGTCCCTAAAGGCGACAGCAAAGAATAAGGTAACAACTGCGAGAGTTAAAATAAGAACGTAAGCGAAAGCTTCCATAAGATTAAGTAATAAAGTTTAGTTTAAACCCTTCCTGGGATTCTTCTTGTGGTTTCGTCACCAAGCTTCTTGAATAAACCAAATTCAACTTGGTCGCCAATCTCAGCATCAATACCAGCAAAGGAATTTCTGTAAAGAGTTCTTGAAGCGTGCCACCAGTGGCCAAACAAGAATAGCAATCCGAAACATAAATGTGCATATGTAAACCACGCTCTTGGTGAGCTTCGGAATACACCATCAGATTTATAAGTCTCCCTGTCAAATTTGAACGCTTCTCCAAGTTGAGCCTTTCTAGCTAATCTTTTAACTACTGCAGGATCAGTAAATGTTTGACCATTAAGATCTCCACCATAGATGGTTGCAGTAATTCCTGTTTGTTCAAATGAGTACTTTGCTTCAGCTCTTCTAAATGGAATATCTGCTCTTACATTCCCCTCTTTGTCTTCAAGGATGACAGGAAAGTTTTCAAAGAAATTAGGTATTCTTCTAACTTCTAATTCGTTACCTTCTTTGTCTTGAAAAGCAATATGACCTTGCCAGCCAGTTGGTAAACCATCACCATTAACAAGAGCTCCAACTCTGAATAGACCACCTTTTGCAGGACTATTCCCAACATAATCGTAGAAAGCTAGTTTCTCTGGAATCGATGCGTATGCCTCTTCTTTAGTGGCGCCATCGTCTATGGCAGCTTGGACCCTTCTATTAATTTCAGTTTTGAAATAGCCGGAATCCCATTGATATCTGGTAGGGCCAAATAATTCTACTGGAGTTGTCGCTGAACCATACCACATTGTTCCTGAAACAACGAAGGAAACAAATAAAACAGCAGCTAGAGCACTAGCTAAAACCCCTTCAAGACTTCCAAGTTTTAATGCTCTATAAAGTCTTTCTCCAGGTCTATTGGTAATGTGAAAAATACCTCCAATAATCCCCATAAGTCCAGCAGCAATATGATTAGCAACAATTCCTCCTGGGTTGAAAGGGTTAAATCCTTCTACTCCCCAGGAAGGGGCAACAGGCTCTACATGACCAGTAAGGCCATAAGGATCAGAAACCCAAATCCCTACATTTGCACAATGGAAAGCTCCAAAACCAAAGCATGTAATTCCTGCTAGGAGAAGGTGAATCCCGAATATTCTTGGCAAATCAAGGGCAGGCTCACCAGTTCTTGAATCTTCCCATAGATCCAAATCCCAGTATGTCCAGTGCCAAATTGAGGCCAACATCAATAGTCCACTAAATACAATGTGAGCTGCTGCAACACCTTCAAAACTCCAGAATCCAGGATCAACTCCCGTAGCGCCTGTAATATCCCATCCATTCCAACTACTTGTAATACCAAGTCTTGCCATAAAAGGCATAACGTACATCCCCTGTCTCCACATTGGATTGAGAACAGCATCAGATGGATCAAAAATGGCTAATTCATAAAGAGCCATAGAACCGGCCCAGCCGGCTAATAATGCAGTATGCATAAGATGCACAGCGAGTAGTCGACCTGGGTCATTAATAACTACCGTGTGAACTCGATACCAAGGCAATCCCATCGGTTAATTTCTAGTAACTATGCTGAATAAACAGCTAAACATCACGATAGTAAGGGTTTTTTAGTCTTTGAGGGATTTTTGTAAATAAATTTATTTTCTTGCAAAAATTGGGCAAATCAATTTGTGGGACTGATTTTACAAGGAAATTTTAGCTAAAAATTGTTAATATTTTGGTCACAATTCTCAAAGTAAAACGCCAAAATAAGAAAAATAACTAAAAAAATGGCAACTATCAGATTTATCCGTGAGGATTTAGAAGTCCAATGTAATCCTGGTGAAAATTTAAGGGAATTGGTAATGAAAGAAAACTTACAACTTTATGGTTTGAAAGGTATTTTAGGAAATTGCGGCGGGGCAGGACAATGCAGTACTTGTTTTATTTCAGTTGAAGGTGGAAACAAAAATTCCTTGAGCCCTCTTACATCTGTTGAAGAAGAAAAACTCAAAAATAGACCAGAAAACTGGCGACTTGCATGCCAAACATTGATAAAGTCCTCTTCAGTAATCTTAACAAAACCACAATCTCCACCCTCAAATTTGGAAGAACTAAAAAAACTTAGTGAAAATAAAAAATTACCTCGTTAAATTTGTTTAAGACTGTTAATCAGTTTATAAATTTTGTTTATTTTTCCACTTTATTCTAAATTATATGTCTATAGTCTTATTACCTAACCCATAGAACTTCTAAATTAAATGGAAACAACTAACTTTGGATTCGTAGCTAGTCTTTTATTTGTAGGGGTGCCCACCATATTCCTAATAGGTTTATTTATTTCTACCCAAGATGGAGAAAAATCAAGCTTCTACTCTGACTCTAGTAAAGGTAGACTTGGGCCGAAACGCTAAAGCTTTAATTAATGCTTAGCATTTCTGTAAAAGAATTTTTATTTTGGAAAAAAAAGCAACTTTCTAAAGGAGGTGATCAGCAATCTTTTGCTTTTCTTCTTGATTCTATAGGCGGTATATTGACTAGTGAACAAAACCTTATTGGTATAAATCCTGAGGGAAACTTACATTTAAAAAAAAATTTAGAATTTTTGGAATCTATTTGGAACGAACACTTATCAAGTTCTTGTCCAATTCAATATCTTTGTGGGATAACTTTTTGGAGAGATTTAAAATTAAAAGTTACAAACAAAGTACTCATTCCTAGACCCGAAACAGAACTAATAGTTGATATTGCATTCAATATATTCCAAAAGAAGTCAGAAAATTTATTTTTCGCTGAATTAGGAACTGGATCAGGCGCTATAAGTATTGCTTTGGCATTGGCTTATCCATTTAGCGATGGAGTAGCAACTGATATAAATCATGATGCATTAGAAATAGCTGCTAAAAATTATAAAAATTCTTCAGAACAATCAAATTTGAAATTTTATTGTGGAAATTGGTGGTCTCCTCTTGAAAGTTTAAAAGGAAAATTAGACCTTGTTATTTCAAACCCGCCATATATTCCTAAAGATACTTATGAAAAATTACCTAGAGAAGTTAAAAGTTTTGAACCTAAACTTTCTTTATTAGGCGGCGAAGATGGTTTAAAACATATTAGGGAAATAATATACAAAGCACCATTATTCTTAAAAGAGAAGGGCTGGATAATTTTAGAGAATCATTTTGATCAAGGTGAAAAAGTAAAACAACTACTGATTAAAAATAAATTTACATCAATAGAAATTGTGAAAGATCTTTCAGGTATTGGAAGGTTTACCATTGGAAGATATAAATAAATTATTGTAGGTTGATAATCTAAATGAATTTAGTAGATTGCAAAACCGCTTTGAAGACTCTTAAAAGTGGTTTACCTATAATTTTCCCAACTGACACATTACCTGCAATTGGATGCTTGCCAAAATTTTCAAAGACTATTTATGAGTTTAAAAAAAGAGATAGAGACAAACCCTTAATTCTTATGGGATCAGAACAAAAACAATTAATCGACTATGTTCACGAATCAGCTAAAGAAGATTACGAAAATATAGCTTCAAAATATTGGCCTGGAGCTCTAACAATAGTTATTCCTGCTTCAGAAAAGCAGACTACAATACTCACGAGCAATGATCGTACTCTTGGGTTGAGGATTCCAAATTCATATATAGCTCAATCTCTCATAAGAGAAACAGGACCATTATTAACTTCTAGTGCAAATATTTCAGGTTTTAAAGGATCAATTACAGTTGAAGGTATTGCTCTAGACTTCCCTTCTGTAGCAATTTTGGGACCTATCCCCTGGGGGAAAAGAAGTGGGAAAGCTAGTACTATTATATTTTGGAAGAAAAGTCGAGATTGGAGGTTGATTAGAGAAGGAGAAGTATTAGTTAGGGAATTGTATTAATGTTTTTATTATTATTTTTTGTTTTATTAATTCAATTTTTTACTTATTGGATATTTGAACCCCTCGCATCTTTTGTAGAGTATTTTCTCGAAATAAAATTGTTCCCTATCATTGCTCTGATAGGTTTAATTTTTTTATTTTCAGCAAAAAATATTGAGCAGAATTGAATAAATCAAAATGCCGGCTAACAGATTTGAACTGATGACCTTCGCTTTACAAAAGCGCTGCTCTACCGCTGAGCTAAGCCGGCAATCTCTTCATCTTACAATTAGAGAGGGTCAATAATGAGTATTTTTTTAGCTTTTTTTAAATTTATTACTTTTTGATATCTTTATTACCTTTATCATTTTTTTCAGTTTTTTTGAATTTTATTTCTCCTGAAATAGTTCTTTTGATTGGTAAATTTGCAACTAATGCAGTCATCCTATCCTCAGTCTCTAAACTTACTGCCACCTCTTCAAAATCAATTTCAACATATTTAGCGACGACATCAAGAATTTCTTTCCTCATTTTATCTAAAAGATCAGTTGTTAAGGAACTCATATCAACTCTGTCATGAGCAAGTACAAGTTGTAATCTTTCTCTAGCTGTATTTGCACTAGACGTTTCTCTGCCTAGTAATTTATTTATAAGATCTCTGAGAGTCATCATTTTAAAAAATCTTTGTTTGCATTAATCTCATGAATTTATCTTTAAGACTTTTGCCTTCTTTTTTGGGATCGATAATTGGTACATCTTTATTTGTAAGTCTTTGAGAAACATTCAAATAACATTTTTTTGCAGGGGATCTACCATCTGAAAGTGTTAGTGGCTCTCCTCTATTTGTACTTATTATTACCTGTTCATCTTCTAAAACAATACCTAACAAAGGCAAAGAAAGGATCCCTTGAACATCTTCGATAGATAACATTTCTTGACTAGCCATCATGTTAGGGCGAACTCTATTGATAACAAGTTGGATAGGCTCAATGTCTGAAGTATTGAGAATCCCTATTACTCTATCTGCATCCCGCACTGCGGATAATTCTGGGTTAGTGACAACAATAGCTTCTTTACAGGCTGCAAGAGCATTTTTAAAGCCATCTTCTACACCAGCAGGACAATCAACTAATACAAAGTCAAAGTTCTCGCTAAGTAGCTCACTAATTTTTTTCATATCTTCGGGCTTCATCCAATCCAACATCCTTGGATCTCCAGCAGGAAGAAGAGCAAGATTAGGTTCCTTTTTATGTCTAACCAATGCTTGGTCAAGGCGGCAATTCTTATCTAGAACATCTTGTGCCGTATAGATGATTCGATTTTCTAATCCTAGAAGAAGATCTAAATTTCTTAAGCCAAAATCAGCATCTAAAACGGCAGTCGTTGCTCCACTATTAGCGAGTGCTATGCCAAGGTTTGCAGTTAAAGTTGTTTTACCAACCCCTCCTTTTCCTGAACAAATTAATATTGTGCGAGTATTCTTCCCCACGATTTTAAAGTTTTCCAAATAATAAAGCCACTAGCAGAAAGTTAAATAATTTAAAGATTAAGTAATTCTTAAATTTATCTAGTTTGAATTAATTTATTGCAAATGATTGATTAATTTTTACTTTCGATTAGGTGTGGTTTGATAATTATCGTTTGTTTATCTATTAACGCAATTTCTGGATAATGATTTTTGGGCTTATCCTTTGGTCCAATAGCTATCACATCTGCAATTCTTAACTGTAAAGGGTTTAGATATAGTGATGCAATAGAAGCATTTTTATTTCCACTTTTCCCTGCAAATGCAATCCCTAGTAATTTGCCCCAAACGTAAATATTTTTCTTAGCGGAAACTATAGCGCCAGGATTAACATCTCCAATAATGCATAGGTTTCCATTTGAAGATATTCTTTCACCCGATCTTACTGTTCCTTTGTGAAGAATATCTTCTTTCTTTTTTGAATTGAATAAAATTAACCTATTTTTAATCTCTTGCTCCTTAATAAATGCTGAATCTATTTTTAGAGACTTTCCCGTTAATATTGTATCTCTATTGTTTGAGTAAATTCGTAAGGAACAAACATCAATTTTGTTAAAATAATTTTTTAATTTCGATAATTGATGAGAACTTATTGACTCATTGACTGCGAAAATTTTTGCTTCTAAAGGTCCCTTGATGGAAGGGAATTTTTTGAAAATTTCATGGCTATTATCTAAATCTATTAAAGAAAAAATTTCTAAATATTGACTTTTAATGTTTTTTAAAACGATTTCCATTGAATTAAATCTAGGAATTGTTTTTTATTAATGAAATTTCATTTTTAATTTCATTCTTGATGATACTTGGATAAATAATAAAGGAGCTTTCCTCAGATCCCATTAAAGTTTTTATTAATGAGGAACTATTTTCTAATGAACTTTGATAAGTGCCGTCCCATATTTTTAGTGCATTATTAGATTCGAAACCCTTAAAAGACCTTTCCTTAATCCCGCAAAATATTTCTGAATCATAACCATTCTTTTCACATAATTTTGAGGCAAATGCAAGGATTTTTAATCTATTTATCTTACTCAAAAAACTTATGTCTGATGCCTTTAATAAATCTCTGTCAATAAACATTTTGCAAAGTGTAGAAAGTGGCTCAAAAGATTCATCTTTCCATCTAATCAAATGATAATAAAAGGTTATATCATCATTTCTTATGAAATCATCAAAATCAACTTTTGTAGGTAAAAAAATCCATTTATATAGAGAATTATCTAACCATATTTTCTTTTCATCATTATGTTTTATTGTATGTAATATTTTTTCCAGAATCCATGTTGATATTTCGTTTATCCTGTGATTATAGATTGTTCTATACATCAAGTTTCTTAGTACAAGGAAATGCTCAATAGCGATTACGCCTTTTGGTTTGATTCCGATATTTCCATCGGGTGAAAAGGTAAGAGCTGAAATTATTCTCTCTAAATCTACTAAGCCATAATTAGTACCTGTGTTATAACTATCGCGTAAAAGATAATCGAGACGATCGCAATCAATCTCACTACTTATCAATGTTTTTAAAGGTTTTGAAAATAGTTGTTTTGATTCAAATAATTCACCAATTTTTCTCGGCAATTCTTTGTCATACTTTTTGAGTATTGAATTTATTGGAGAATAATTTTTAACTAAGTTTTCAGACCATTTTTCGTGATCATGCTGGAATATTGTTTCACTAGTATGGCTTAAAGGTCCATGGCCTAAATCATGTAGTAGAGCAGCTCCATAAAGAACAAATTTATTTTCACAAAATGAAGATTTACTTTCAATTAATCTCCTATAAATTTTTCTAGCTATACAAAAAACACCAATTGAGTGAGTGAATCTGCTCGATTCTGCACCATGAAAAAGTAATGATGCCGATCCTAGTTGTTTAATTCTTCTAAGTCTCTGAAAGGCCACTGTATCGATTAATTCCATAATCATTAATTCTTCTGGCTTTCCTGCATCAAATACTATCTCTTTATGAATTGGGTCATGAAAAATTCTTTTAAAACTCATAATTTATAAGATTTTTTTTCAATCTTTAGCCATTCCAAGATTAAATTTCTTCATTGTTTAATTCAATATCTTGGTTCAATTCAATATCTTGAACTGAAACTTCTTCTTTTTCTAGTAGCGACCCCAGAAATAGTTCTGCATTCTTCACCCATTTATCGTCAGTACTTCCATAATCACTTGCATCAGGGAGATCAAGTAATTTGTCAGGAGTCATACCTTGGCCTTGAATATTATTACCTTTGGGAGTTAGATAACTAGCTACTGTTATAGCAATACCGCTGTCTTCTCCCAAACTTTTTAGGGATTGAATTAAACCTTTGCCATAAGTTTGTTCTCCCATGAGAATTGATCTCTTATTATCTTGTAAAGAGCCAGCAAGTATCTCACTGGCACTTGCAGTTCCCTTATTTACTAAAGTTATCATTGGTCCATCAAAAGATGTCTCTTTTTGAGAAATAATTGCATCTTTGATCCCATTTCTATCTTTTGTCTCGACTACAGGTTTCTCACTTAATAATGAGTCTGCAACTGCTATACCTGAGCTTACTAGTCCCCCTGAATTATTTCTAAGATCTAAGATCAAGCCCTCAACCTCTTTCTCCTTTAACTCTTGAAGTGCCTCTTCAACTTTTTTGGGTACGCTTTCGCTGAATTGAGTTATTCTTAAATATCCTATTGTATGTGAATCGTCTCTTAATCTTTTTGTTCTAACTGGTCTAAGATCGACTGATCTCCTTTCTAGATCGACTTCCCTAATTTCTCCTGATTCGGATGATACTTCAACTAGAACTTTTGTACCTGTTTCACCTCTTAATTTAGAGGCAGTACTTGCAAGCCCTAATTTACTTGATGAGATTCCGTCCACTGTCTCTATTAATTCCCCGCTTACTATTCCAGCTTCTTCAGCTGGCGAACCTCCTAGAGTAGAGATAACTTTAATTTTATTATCATCATCTTCACCTAATTGAAGCCCAACTCCATTAATTTCACTACCAAAATTACTTGATTTAAGTAGTTCATAATCTTTTGGGCGTAAAATTCTCGTGTAGGGATCGTCTAGAGGTCTTAACATGTCTTCAATTGCGGAATAAGCCTCTTCACTTGTTTCAATTTGTTTCTGTAATGTTTTTTGCCTAATTCTTTTCCATTGGATTTCCTCAAACTTTTCTGGATCATAAAAACCTTCGTTTACCAAGGTCCAAGCGTCAAGTACTAATTGCCTGCTATCACTGAGAGCATCCACTCTTTCTATCAACAAAAGATTGATAGAAATAATGATGATCAATGATGCAGTGATCAATGTTTTGAATGTTAAAAGTTTGTTAAAAGATGAATTCATTGGGTTAAGTGTTAACACCAAGTATAAGAATTTTAAGTAAGCTCTTTATATCAAAGCTAATTTTTTTTTGGATGGCGAATTCTTCATCTGTTTATGACTGGTTTCAAGAAAGACTTGAAATCCAAGACATAACTGACGACGTAACTTCCAAGTACGTTCCTCCTCATGTAAATATTTTTTATTGTTTAGGAGGCATAACTTTAGTATGCTTCCTTATTCAATTTGCAACAGGTTTTGCAATGACTTTTTACTATAAGCCAACAGTTACTCAAGCTTATAGTTCAGTCAGTTATTTAATGACCGATGTAAGTTTTGGATGGTTAATAAGATCTGTGCACAGATGGAGTGCATCAATGATGGTTTTGATGTTAATCCTTCATGTCTTTAGGGTTTATCTTACCGGAGGTTTTAAAAGGCCAAGAGAATTAACCTGGGTCACAGGAGTTGTAATGGCAGTAATAACTGTCGCTTTTGGAGTCACAGGATACTCTCTCCCATGGGACCAGGTAGGGTATTGGGCAGTTAAGATTGTTTCAGGTGTCCCTGCTGCAATACCAGTAATTGGCGACTTTATGGTTGAATTGCTGAGAGGTGGAGAGAGTGTTGGACAATCCACTTTAACTAGATTTTACAGTCTTCATACTTTTGTATTGCCATGGTCATTAGCAGTTTTTATGTTGATGCACTTTTTAATGATTCGTAAACAGGGTATTTCAGGTCCTCTATAAACTTTTATACTTAAACCATTATTAGTTCTCCATATGTCTACTTTAAAAAAACCAGATCTGTCTGATCCAAAATTGAGAGCAAAGTTAGCTAAAGGTATGGGCCATAATTATTATGGTGAACCTGCTTGGCCAAATGATTTACTATACATTTTCCCGGTAGTTATTTTAGGAACTATTGCATGCGTTGTCGGACTAGCAGTTCTTGACCCTGCAATGTTAGGAGACAAGGCGAATCCCTTCGCGACCCCCCTGGAAATACTTCCTGAATGGTATCTCTATCCAGTTTTTCAAATACTTAGAGTTGTTCCTAATAAACTATTAGGTATCGCACTTCAAACATTAATTCCACTTGGATTGATGATTTTACCCTTTATCGAAAACGTTAATAAATTTTCTAATCCATTTAGAAGACCAATAGCAATGTCTGTTTTCTTGTTCGGAACTTTTCTAACAATATATCTTGGCATTGGAGCTTGTTTGCCAATTGATAAATCACTCACTTTGGGATTATTTTAGATTTAAATTTCAAACATATCTAGATCGTTATACTCATTTCTTAGGAAATGATTCATTAATAAAAAACCAACTATTGTCCATGTTTGATATGTTCTGGACTGTTGCCCAACCCAAGTACCTGTAGGACCATCAAAATATTCTGCCCATTCTTGTTTTGGTAATTGATTAAGTTGACACCAATATGATTCCTCGATTAAAGATTTCATTTCTTCCATGAGAATCACATCATCAGAACCATGATTTTTTTGATGCAATAGAACGGCTGCCCCAAAAAACCAAAGTAGACTTGGCCAATGGCCACCATTATGGTAACTCCAAGGCCAATTTTTAGGATCCGATCCAGTTTTATTTTGCCATTCTTCGACATCCATATGGGGATGACAAATTCTCATAGGCATTTGAGCTATCAAATGCTGTCTATTATGTAAAACTAATCTAAATAAAGCTCTTTGTTCTTTAGCAGGCAGTACTCCAAAAATACATGCTAAAGAATTACCTAAACTATAAAATCGAAAGTCAGGCCTTCCTGTCCTAATGTTTCCAATTAAGTAACCACCTCTATTCTCTAACCAATCTTGTAGCCAGGAGGGAACTACTTGAGGTTGAACATTAAATTCATTAAAGTGTTGATCATCTCCATATTGCTCAGTTGGTCTTCTTCTTAAAATTTGCATTGTTTGACTTGTAACCCAATAATGTTTTAAAAGAAAACTTCCTAAATCCTTAACCCATTGATTTGTAAGTATAAGTCTCTGATCTAAGAGTCTACTAACATGATCTGCTCTACTTAATTCCATTAAATTTATACAACTTTTTAAACATCCATGAAGTAAAACTTCAACTTCTAGAGGTGCCCCCCATACATCCATAGGTCTATCAATCATAAATGCGCAATCTGGAACAAAAAGTACTGGAGTACCCTCAAATGTTGGATGTAAAACTAGATCTAATAGAAGTTGAATTCCTCTTTGTACGCTTTGACTTTTTCCGAAGGCATAATCGCCACTTTTATTTACATAATACCAACACAAAATGGGCCACCATAAACTTGCATCAGCTGAAGTAATCCTACCTATTGATCTCTGACCATAGTCTCCAATAAGCTTTCCTTCTTCTTCAACGAAACTTGTAGGAAATACACCACGTGTTTGATAATTAGTACTTTGTAGCTCAAGGCATACACTGAGGAACTTTTTGACAATTTCGTAACGTTTTTGGGTAATGAGATAAATCATTACAGGAACGTTATCTCTTAAAAATATTTCTCCATAATTTAACTTTTTATTTTTTGTTGGGTGTTCTAGTGCTGCAACGCTGCCTACTATCTCGCCTGATATTTCAACTAAAGTCTTCTCGAAGTGTTTTTTTGCATTTGTTACAATTTTTTCTTCATCGGAACTTGGTCTTACTCTTAAATTTTTTTGACTAAATCTTTCTGCCATTTCATTTATATCCCTTTATTTAAGCCTAGTTGTTAAAAGTGACTTTTAACAAATAAAAAATTAATAAAAAATTTTTGTATAAAAGGTTGCACAATTACAGTCGGATGGTTTAGTATTTTCTTCTGGGCAAAAAAATACTTTTTGCATTATTCAAGCAGTTACCTTAAATCTGATTTTTGGTAAGTTAATGAATTTTTTGGAGATTTGATCTTATTCATTATTTTCATCCAGAAGAAGGGTTTTACCTTCAAAGTGGGTTAATCACTTGTTGTTTAACTCTGCACCTAGAAAATTTAAAAACTTAGGAACTGATGCTTTTATTGCGTCAAGAATAACTAAAATTTTTTTGGTTACTTCAAGATGGATATGCAATATAAAGTGTGAGGTCCCGTCAAGAATATATAAAATGTCATCAAATGCTAACTTTTGCTTTGATGCAAACGGATCTGAGATCTTGGAAAGTCACTTTAAAACTATTTTTAATGTGCACTCAATGTAATCCTTAAAATTTAAGGAGGCTGAAACTAAATACAAAAACTGAAGTTTTTATTTGGATAAAGCAATTCAATTTGAGTAGATTTATCTATAAAAGGAATTGAACACAACGGAGAGTTTGATCCTGGCTCAGGATGAACGCTGGCGGCGTGCTTAACACATGCAAGTCGAACGAACCTTCGGGTTAGTGGCGGACGGGTGAGTAACGCGTGAGAATCTGCCCTCAGGAGGGGGATAACGGTTGGAAACGACCGCTAATACCCCATATGCCTATTGGTGAAATGAATTTCGCCTGAGGATGAGCTCGCGTCTGATTAGCTAGTTGGTGAGGTAATGGCTCACCAAGGCTTCGATCAGTAGCTGGTCTGAGAGGATGATCAGCCACACTGGGACTGAGACACGGCCCAGACTCCTACGGGAGGCAGCAGTGGGGAATTTTCCGCAATGGGCGAAAGCCTGACGGAGCAACGCCGCGTGAGGGACGAAGGCCTCTGGGCTGTAAACCTCTTTTCTCAAGGAAGAAGATATGACGGTACTTGAGGAATAAGCCACGGCTAATTCCGTGCCAGCAGCCGCGGTAATACGGGAGTGGCAAGCGTTATCCGGAATTATTGGGCGTAAAGCGTCCGCAGGCGGCTTTTCAAGTCTGCTGTTAAAGCGTGGAGCTTAACTCCATCATGGCAGTGGAAACTGAAAGGCTTGAGTATGGTAGGGGCAGAGGGAATTCCCGGTGTAGCGGTGAAATGCGTAGATATCGGGAAGAACACCAGTGGCGAAGGCGCTCTGCTGGGCCATTACTGACGCTCATGGACGAAAGCCAGGGGAGCGAAAGGGATTAGATACCCCTGTAGTCCTGGCCGTAAACGATGAACACTAGGTGTCGGGGGAATCGACCCCTTCGGTGTCGTAGCTAACGCGTTAAGTGTTCCGCCTGGGGAGTACGCACGCAAGTGTGAAACTCAAAGGAATTGACGGGGGCCCGCACAAGCGGTGGAGTATGTGGTTTAATTCGATGCAACGCGAAGAACCTTACCAGGGTTTGACATCCTGCGAACCTCTTAGAAATTTGAGGGTGCCTTCGGGAATGCAGTGACAGGTGGTGCATGGCTGTCGTCAGCTCGTGTCGTGAGATGTTGGGTTAAGTCCCGCAACGAGCGCAACCCACGTTTTTAGTTGCCAGCATTTAGTTGGGCACTCTAGAAAGACCGCCGGTGATAAACCGGAGGAAGGTGTGGATGACGTCAAGTCATCATGCCCCTTACACCCTGGGCTACACACGTACTACAATGCTACGGACAAAGGGCAGCAAACTCGCGAGAGCTAGCAAATCCCATAAACCGTGGCTCAGTTCAGATCGTAGGCTGCAACTCGCCTACGTGAAGTAGGAATCGCTAGTAATCGCAGGTCAGCATACTGCGGTGAATACGTTCCCGGGCCTTGTACACACCGCCCGTCACACCATGGAAGTTGGCCATGCCCGAAGTCGTTACTCCAACCCTTGTGGAGGAGGACGCCGAAGGTGGGGCTAATGACTGGGGTGAAGTCGTAACAAGGTAGCCGTACCGGAAGGTGCGGCTGGATCACCTCCTAACAGGGAGACAACAAAATGTTTAATATTATTATTTTGTCACCTTAGGTCGATCGGTACCTCACGTTCTTAACTTATTAAGAATTTCATTTCCTAAGTTTTTCTAGGTCACACCCATTATTTTTCCTGGGCCATTAGCTCAGGTGGTTAGAGCGCACCCCTGATAAGGGTGAGGTCCCTGGTTCAAGTCCAGGATGGCCCATATCTCTATGTTGGGGGTATAGCTCAGTTGGTAGAGCGCCTGCTTTGCAAGCAGGATGTCAGCGGTTCGAGTCCGCTTACCTCCACTGATTACCACCTCTTCCATAATTTTTAGAAAGGAAATTTTTTGAGTTGTGATCAAATTCTGAACGAATCTAGCTTCCTGATGAAACCATTAAGATGCTGGACTCATTGAATTAATTTCATTGTTTTCAGAGAACCTTGACAACTGCATAGATTATTTTTAAAGACAATAAGCATCTTTAATGATGCAGATTTATTATTTGTGCGAATGCATTAATAACAATTCTATTAAGCTGATGCTTCAATTTTGAAGTTATTGGTCAAGCTACAAAGGGCTCACGGAGGATACCTAGGCACACAGAGGCGATGAAGGACGTGGTTACCTGCGATAAGTCTCGGGGAGTTGGAAGCACACTTTGATCCGGGAATTTCCGAATGGGGCAACCCCATGTACGGCCAACTGAATATATAGGTTGGTGCGAGCTAACCCAGCGAACTGAAACATCTTAGTAGCTGGAGGAAGAGAAAGTAAATAACGACTCCCTCAGTAGCGGCGAGCGAACGGGGAACAGCCCAAACCGATAGTCTTGACTATCGGGGTTGTGGGACAGCAATATGGATCAACAAGTCTAGAAGAAACGTTTGAATGGCGTGCCACAGAGGGTGAAAGCCCCGTAATTGAAAGATAAGTTGACCTAGCTGTATCCCGAGTAGCACGGAGCACGTGGAATTCCGTGTGAATCTGCGAGGACCACCTCGTAAGGCTAAGTACTACTGTGTGACCGATAGTGAAACAGTACCGCGAGGGAAAGGTGAAAAGAACCCCGGGAGGGGAGTGAAATAGAACATGAAACCGTGAGCTTACAAGCAATGGGAGCCCGACTAATCGGGTGACCGTGTGCCTGTTGAAGAATGAGCCGGCGACTTATAGGCACTGGCGGGTTAAACCGGAAATGGTGGAGCCACAGCGAAAGCGAGTCTGAATAGGGCGTTTGTCAGTGTTTATAGACCCGAACCCTGGTGATCTAACCATGGCCAGGATGAAGCTTGGGTGATACCAAGTGGAGGTCCGAACCGACTGAAGTTGAAAATTCAGCGGATGAGCTGTGGTTAGGGGTGAAATGCCAATCGAACCAGGAGCTAGCTGGTTCTCCCCGAAATACGTTGAGGCGTAGCGTCTAGTGCTCCAGCAGGGGGGTAAAGCAACCATTTCGGTGCGGGCTGCGAAAGCGGTACCAAATCGATATGAACTCTGAATACCCTGTGTGTAACTAGGCAGTCAGACTGTGGGGGATAAGCTCCATAGTCAAGAGGGAAACAGCCCAGACCGCCAGCTAAGGTCCCAAAATTAACGCTAAGTGATAAAGGAGGTGGGATTGCCCAGACAACCAGGAGGTTTGCCTAGAAGCAGCCATCCTCAAAGGAGTGCGTAATAGCTCACTGGTCGAGCGATCCTGCGCCGAAAATGAACGGGGCTAAGCGTTATACCGAAGCTGCGGATAAATTTATTTATGGTAGGGGAGCGTTCTATGTAGGGTGAAGCGTTAGCGTAAGCGGACGTGGACAGCATAGAAGTGAGAATGTCGGCTTGAGTAGCGAAAACATGGGTGAGAATCCCATGCCCCGAAACCCTAAGGGTTCCTCCGGCAGGCTCGTCCGCGGAGGGTTAGTCTGGACCTAAGGCGAGGCCGAAAGGCGTAGTCGATGGATAACAGGTCAACATTCCTGTACCAGATGTGTTTTGAGAAGGGGGACGGAGAAGGCTAACCAGGCCAGATGTTGGTTACTGGTTCAAGCGTTCGAGGCTTTGAGAGATGGAGAAAACATCTTGAGCTAAGGCGTGAGTACGAGCTGCTACGGCAGCGAAGTTGGTGATGTCATGCTTCCAAGAAAAGCCCTATACTCGTTAAGACACAAATGCCAGTACCCGAAACCGACACAGGTGGGGTGGTAGAGAATACCGAGGGGCGCGAGATAACTCTCTCTAAGGAACTCGGCAAAATGGCCCCGTAACTTCGGGAGAAGGGGTGCCAGCGAGAGCTGGTCGCAGTGAAGAGGCGCAAGCGACTGTTTACCAAAAACACAGGTCTCCGCTAAGTCGCAAGACGATGTATGGGGGCTGACACCTGCCCAGTGCCGGAAGGTTAAGGAAGCTGGTTAGCTTTTTGTGAAGCTGGCGACTGAAGCCCCGGTGAACGGCGGCCGTAACTATAACGGTCCTAAGGTAGCGAAATTCCTTGTCGGGTAAGTTCCGACCCGCACGAAAGGTGTAACGATTTGCGCGCTGTCTCGGAGAGAGGCTCGGCGAAATAGAATTGTCTGTGAAGATGCGGACTACATACACCCGGACAGAAAGACCCTATGAAGCTTTACTGTAGTTTGATATTGTGCTCGGGCTCTGAATGCGCAGAATAGGTGGGAGACGTTGAAATAGTGCTTGTGGGTACTATTGAGTCATCGGTGAGATACCACTCTTTTAGAGCTAGGGTTCTAACGCTTACCCGTTATCCGGGAAGCGGACAGTATCTGATGGGCAGTTTGACTGGGGCGGTCGCCTCCTAAAAGGTAACGGAGGCGCACAAAGGTTCCCTCAGGCTGGTTGGAAATCAGTCGTTGAGTGCAAAAGCAGAAGGGAGCTTGACTGTGAGACCTACAAGTCGAACAGGGACGAAAGTCGGTTTTAGTGATCCGACGGTTCTGCGTGGAAGGGCCGTCGCTCAACGGATAAAAGTTACTCTAGGGATAACAGGCTGATCTCCCCCAAGAGTTCACATCGACGGGGAGGTTTGGCACCTCGATGTCGGCTCATCGCAACCTGGGGCTGAAGTCGGTCCCAAGGGTTGGGCTGTTCGCCCATTAAAGCGGTACGCGAGCTGGGTTCAGAACGTCGTGAGACAGTTCGGTCCATATCCGGTGTATGCGCAGGAATATTGAGAGGATTTCTCCCTAGTACGAGAGGACCGGGAGGAACGCACCTCTGGTGTGCCAGTTATCGTGCCAACGGTAAACGCTGGGTAGCCATGTGCGGAGTGGATAACCGCTGAAAGCATCTAAGTGGGAAGCCCACCTCAAGATGAGTATTGCCATGGCTTAAGCCAGTAAGGTCACGGGAAGAACACCCGTTGATAGGCTCTACGTGGAAGCTTGGTAACAAGTGCAGCGGAGGAGTACTAATAGACCGAGGGCTTGACCAAAATAAACTTAATTTGTTGTTTTTAATCTATATGATTTTCTATGCAGTTCTCAAGGTTCACCCTATCCTGGTGTTCATGGCGATGTGGAACCACTCCGATCCATCTCGAACTCGGTTGTGAAACGCATCAGCGGCGAAAATATTTAGGGGGTAGCCCCTTGAGAAAATAGCTCGATGCCAGGTAAAAATATTTAAAAGGGTTTACTCAAACAGAGTAAACCCTTTTTTATTTTTGGCATTTAGGACACCAATGTGTACTTCTTCCAGTAACTTTTTGCCTTTCAATTAAATTCCCACATTTACGACATTCTTTTCCAGTTCTCCTATAGACATTTGTCTGCAAACCAAAATTCCCATTCTCTCCTTCTAAGTCCCTAAAATCGCTAAATGTCGTTCCCCCAGAACCTATACTTTTTTTTAATATGGTTACGATTGCTTCTTTGAGCTTGATTAACTCATTCTTCTTTATTGTTCGAGCTTCCCTGAAAGGTGAAATGCCTGCAGAGTATAAACTTTCATCAGCATAAATATTACCTATACCTGCCACTATTGTTTGATCTAATAAAATAGCTTTTATAGATCTTGTTCTTTTTGAAATAACTTCCTTAAGATAATTAGCATCAAAGTCTTTAGAAAATGGTTCTGGTCCTAATGAACCTAATCCTTTAATGATTTTGTAAGGAGATAGGTCTTTATTAATCCACCACATTTGACCAAAACTTCTTACATCAACGTACCTTAGCTCATTATTATTTTTATCGAACAATCTTATTCTTGTATGTTTGCAAGCACTACTTGAGTTTTCAATAAATTCGAAATATCCAGTCATTCTTAGATGAACTACAAGAAATCCGTTATTTTGTAAATTTTCTAGAGGAAATTGAGTATTATCATTTTGAACTTCTTTTAATTTAGCTATTAAATATTTTCCTCTTCTATCCCATTTATAAATTAGCGAGTTCAGAAGTCCTTTAATGAATTCTTCTTTGGATGATGGGAAAGCAACGGTTGAATCTCTACAAACTTCTACTTTTTTAATAATAAATTTATTAAGTTTTTGCTCTAAACCTCTTCGAACAGTTTCTACTTCAGGTAATTCAGGCAATTATTTAAGCTTTTTCTAATTCACTTTCAGCGAAATTATTTGTATTTGCTCCACCATCAGTTCCGCTTATGCCCGCATAATTTACTTTATCGAATCTTACTACACAGTTATATTTAATACCTGAGGTATCAACTGAGGCAACTTTACCTATTTCATTATACCAATATGATTCTGGTCTTTTAACTCTTACGAGATCTCCTCTTGAAATTGCCATTACTATTAATTTAACTTTTTGTAGAATAACTCATCATTAATATTCTTAGACAAATTATTCACACATATTAATTAAAAGTTTTAACAAAAATCATTTATTAAATTATTTTCGAATTCTTCTTTAGCAGGCTCACTTCCCATCCATTTCCTACCAGGTATTCTTACATCTAGTTCGTTTGTATCACAATTTATTGAAAGAATCAGTTTTTTATTTTCTTGATTTAGTACGTCTATAACTTTTCTACCTTTAATTTCTTTATAAGATTTACTTTGGATGATTATAGGACCATAATTTTTTTTACCTAACTCAATTAAGTCATTATTTTTTTTGTTTTCAGTTGTTTTATAATTTCCTGAATTAATTGTGTTCTTTTTTCTAATTATGAGCTTTTGGCCGACTTTTATTGAATCAGGATTATTGAGATTATTAATCTCTATCAGATCGATTACTTTTAAATTATATTTGTTTGATATCTCAGTAAGATTTTCACCAGTTTGAACAATGTGATAATTATTTATTAAATCTGATTGTTTTGTGAGATTTTGAGTAGATTCAGAGATGATAAGATTTTGGCCAACAAAGATATAATTTTCATCTTTTAAGTTATTCAATTTAATAATTAAATCTTTATTTATTGAATAGAAGTTTGAAATACTTGAAATAGTGTCACCACTTTTTACAATATGAATTTTTTTTATTTCAGTTTTTTCTTCAGTAATTAATTCTTCTCTAGCAATATTCTCAATTTTATTTTTTGCCGAATCTATCTTTTCTTCGGATTTTATAAATGAGTGATTGAAAAAATTAATAAATATGGCAATTACTAAAAATGCAAATTTCATAAAACTCACTATTTATTTAAAGATAATCTTTAAATTTAAAATCGCTAGGTTTTTGAAAACAATTTAAGTAATTTAAACCTGAAAAATAAACTTTAAAAATTTCTTTACTCTTTCATAGGGGGGATACCGCAGATTTGAATCAAAGAAAAAACCTTTAAAAGTAATAGATTTTTGATTTGAAAAATTTCGAAAACCTTCTTCTCCATGAAATTTACCAATACCACTTTGCCCAACGCCTCCAAAGGGTAAATTTGGAATAAGGACTGGCAACATCACATCATTTATACAAATTGTTCCAGAGCTGGTTACTTTTGAAATATGATTATGGATTTTTTTATTGCCTCCAAATAAGTAGATTGCTAAGGGTTTTGATGTTTGATTAATCTGTTTTAAAGCTGATTCTTTATCATTAATTCCAACTACAGGAAGTAGTGAACTGAATAATTCTTTCTGCAAAATATCTGTTTCATTTAATTTAGTTCTCAAAATTGTAGGAGATATTTTCAACTTTTTTTTACTAAAAGTCCCCCCAAATAAAATTCTTTTTTCTTTTTCATATTGTTTGAGAATTTCTACAGTTGATGTAAATTGTTTTTTCTCCAATTTTGATAGGTTTTCGGAAATAATTGGATTATCTCCGTAAAAACTTACTATGTATTTTTTTAATTTTTCTATAAAAATATTTTCAATTTCTTTATCTACAAAGATATGATTCGGAGCCATGCAGGATTGACCAGAATTAAAAAATTTACCCCAAACAATTCTTTTTGCAGCTACTTCTAAATTTGCATTCTTGAAAACAATTACAGGATTTGTTCCGCTTAACTCAAGAGTTAATGGAGTTAAGTTTTTTGAAGCTAATTTCATAATAGATTTTCCAGTTTCAGTACTTCCTGTAAAAAAAATGTGGTCAAAATTTTGTTCAATTAATTTTATGGATTGTTTATTATTACCCTCTACTGTCATTAGGACATCTTTACGGAAATATTTGGAAGTAAGCTTTTTAATAAGTTTTGAGGTCGCAGGACATTTCTCTGATGGTTTTATAACTGCAGTATTTCCTGCTGAGAAAATATTTACCAATGGCTTTAAAATATAAAGTAATGGATAATTATAAGGACCAAGAATTAAGACACAACCAAGAGGTTCATAAATAACTTTGGAGGATGATGGAAAAAGATAAAAAGGTGTATCAATCTTTTTTGGTCGCATCCAAGAATTGAGTTTCTTTTTTATAAGTGAAATTTCTTCTTTCACCAAAAGTATTTCTGAAAGCCCTTCAATTTCAGATTTACCGAGATCAATAAAAAGTGATTTAATTATCTCTTTTTTATTTTCATCCAAAAGTTTAGAAACTATATTGATATGATGGATCCGCCATTTTATATCTTCAGTTTTACCAGTGAGAACTGTATTTTTTAATTTATAGATGTCTTCTAAATGAAATTTATCAGAAATTTTCATTTTTTACCTTTGAATATTATTAAATATATCAGAGGATAAATTACAAAAAACTTAGGTTTTTAGCCACTTAAATCAGAGTGAATGATTTATGAGAAATAATCAAATTTATTAATATTGCTATTAAAAATTCAAATTTTTCTTGGTTAATATATTTCTATGAGGGAAAATTTTTCAATTAGATTGATATCTATAAATGAAATACCAGAAGTCACAAATTGGGCAAGGTTAGAAGGATTTTCTCCTGGAATGGATGATTTATCAATTTATAGAAATACAGATAAACAAGGGGTATGGGTAGCTTGTCTAGACAATAATCCTATAGGCTCTATTGCGTGTATAAAATATAATTCCTCTTATAGTTTTATAGGTTTATTTATCGTTAAAAAAGAATTCCGAAATAATGGATATGGAGTGAGATTATGGAAACATGCCCTCGAATATTTGAAAAATGTTGATTGTATTGGTCTTGAGGCTGCCCCAGATAGATTAAATGATTATGCAAAGTGGGGGTTTAGAAAATCTTCTATTACAAATCGATGGAAATTAAATGGTTCTCAAGATTTGCCATTGAGAAATTTCTATAAAGATCAATTTCATTCTTTTAAAGTTGTCCCGGGTAATAAAATTTCTTCTGAAGCAGTCTTAATTTATGATGATCAAAGAGAACCTAGTCCCAGACCACATTTTCTAAATGACTGGTTGAAAAATTCTCATGGTAATGTCAGTGCAATTGTCGATAATAATGGGATGTGCCATGGATTTGGTAGGATAAGACCTTGTGTATTGGAGGATAATGAGCAAGGCTGGAGAATTGGCCCACTTTTAGCGGATACTCCACCACTTGCTGAATTATTAATAAGGGAGTTAGTTGGTGATTTAGATGCTCAAATCTTATTGGATTGCTCTAATCTGAACCCTTATGCAAATTATCTTTTATCAAGTTTGGGATTTGAGGAAATATCAAAAACTTACAGAATGTATAAAGGTATTCAACCTCCCTGCCCTATGAATCAAGTATATGGACTTGCCTGCTTGGAACTGGGATGATTTCCTTTAAAACGTTCATTTCCCTTTTTGTTTCTTTAATACTGAAAGAAGTTTGTTTGATTAAGATTAACTTCCAGAAGGTTTCAAAATTTTTTCTACAATATCGGCGTTGATTATAGTGATCTCTCCATTGTCAATATTGGCAACTTGAAACAAGGTCCATGAATTTGGATTTCTAGCTCCTCCAATACAGTCGATAACTTGACCGACCCAATAATTTTCATTCTTTTCCTTAGTATCTTCGCAATTTTCTTTTTTAATTGCGACATAATCACCAGGCCTAACGAAAAGAAACTCAGGAGTTGCTGAGCTCACAATGAATAACTAATAGTATATACGTACTATAGTAAGTTATTAGTTTTGTTGCTGAACTTTGAATTATTTAGCAAACTAGGGGTAATTCAAAAATAAAATGGAATCAACTGAAATTGCTATATTTTCAACATTATTGGGGTTAATTTTAGCTTTAACTGACGCTTATATAGAACGAAATATTCCTGGATAATAAATACTTCTAATTCATTTCTTAAATTAAATAAGATTTAAGCTGGTCTAATATGTCGGCACGGTTGGAAACTAGTTTTGTAAAAACTAAATATATCAACCCTCCCATTGCGAGCCTTCCGTTAATTTTCTCTATCTGCTTAAGTTTTCTCAACAAATTAATCTTGTGGTTAAACAAAATTTAAAGGGTATTGAAAATAAAAAAGTATTGATTACTTCAAAATAAAAAAAATTTATAGAAATATTGTTTCAAACACAAATTAAATTTAAAGCCAAGCTTCTTTCATCTCAAGATAAAGTCTCTCGCTCTC
>CACNMX010000013.1 GCA_902621675.1 uncultured Prochlorococcus sp.
AAAAATAACTTGAAATTTTTATCAATAACCGATCATCATACAATTAAAGCTCATGAATATATAAATAAAAATAATATACTCAAAAATTATCCTAAAGATTCTTTTACATTAATTTCGGGAATAGAAATTAATTGTTTGATTTTAGGATGTTTAGTACATGTAATTGGATTGGGAATTGATATAAAAAGTAAATATCTAAATCCCTACATCCTTGGAGAGTCTCCAATAGGTAATGATTTAAATATTAAATCAGTTATAAAAGCAATAAATTTAGCTGGTGGCTTATCATTTCTTGCACATCCAGCGAGATACAGGATTCCCTTTTATAAATTAATTCCAGAGGCCAAAATTCAAGGTATTGATGGAATAGAGGTTTGGTACGATTATGAACTTAATGAAGTATGGAATCCTAGTTTATTTGTATGTTCAGAAATAGATAAATTAGCAGATAAATATTCAATGCTAAAAACATGCGGAACAGATAGTCATGGACTTTCGCTATTAGGTAGATAATTCAGAATTCGTTTTTTTCAATTATTGAATCAGTATTAATAACTATGTTCTTTAAATTTTCAATGACATCTGATGAACAATTATTCCACATTTTTCTATTGACAATTTCAAGAAATCTTTGTGCAATATCTCTTAAAGCCCATGGATTATTCTCTAGAAAGAAGTTCCTAAGATCCAGATCACATAACCATGATTTATAAACTTCCTCATAACACCAATCTGAGACTACTTCTGTAGAAGCGTCAAAAGCATATAAGTAATCTAGTGTAGCTGAAAATTCAAACGCTCCTTTATAACCATTATCCTTCATTCCATTTATCCATTTAGGGTTAAGTACTCTGGATATAACAACTTTATTAATTTCATCTTGTAATTTTGAAATTTTGGATAATCCAAATTTTGATAAATCACCATGATATATTTCAGGAAATTTACCGCTCAATTTTTTAACTGCTGAAGATAATCCACCCTGAAACTGATAATAATCATCAGAATCTAAAATATCATGTTCCTTATTATCTTGGTTATGAATAACTAACTGAACATTTTTAAGTGCATTTTCTAATGATTTTTTATCCTCTATAGGTTCAAGATTATCACTGTAAATCCACTTACTCCAATTAAGAAAAGATTCTCCAAAATCATCAATATTTTCCCAATTAGAATTTGAAATTAGTTCTTGCAGACCTGCTCCATATGAACCTGGCGCTGACCCAAATATACGATTAATTGAATCACCATCCCTTGATGCCCCAGCGAGAGGGTTAAATTTATCATCCTCATTAAGATTTGAAACAAGATTTATTGCTTTAGAAGTTAATTTAACTAACTGTGGAAATGCATCTCTAAACATTCCCGAAATCCTTAAAGTAACATCAACCCTTGGTCTTTGGAGAACAGATAAAGGAATGATTTCTAGATCAACTACTCTTCTTGAAGGCCCATCCCAAATAGGCTGTACTCCTAATAAATATAGAATTTGACAAATGTCTTCACCACCATTTCTCATTGTTGATGTTGCCCATACAGATATTGCTAAATTTTTTAAATCTTCTCCATTATCTTGTTTGTATAAATCAAGTATTTGTGAAGCAGACTGACAACCAACACTCCATGCTGATTCAGTTGGCAGTCCTCTCGAATCAACTGAAAAGAAATTTTTACCAGTTGGTAAAGTTTCAGTTTTACCTCTCGTAGGAGCTCCAGATGGACCACTTTTTACATATTGTCCCTTTAATGAATTAATAAATGATAATTTCTCATTATATGAAGAATTAATGATTGGAATTAGAATCTCTTTTTTTAATAATAAAAAATACTTATTATGTTTTTTTTCATTAAAGAAATAGTCTATTATTTTCTGATTTTTATATTTTTCTAGATTTTTTATATTGATATTCTTTTTGTAAAAAAATAAATATATTAAATACTTTGCTTGTTGTTCCAAAAAATCAATAGCCATTCTAAAGTTTAAAATGTTTTTGTTGGAAAAAGTCAAAAAAATATTTTTTTATCCTTTTCACTTAACATTTGATCATATTGATTTGTCCAAGGATTCAAATCTAATTTTAAATGTTTTGCTATATATTGAGTAACACCAATTCGGTTCGTATTTGGTACTCTAGCAATACACAAGAATAAATTTATTTCATTAATATCATCCTGCCTATTGCCAAAAATATGCAAACCTGTTCTAATTTGAGATTCTTTAATTTTACAAAGAAAGGAATCAATTTCTTCTATTTGATTATTTTTATTCTTTAAAGAAATTTCGCTAAAATCTTTTTTTATTAATTCAAAAATGGAATTTTCTATTATTTCAATCCGATTAGAATTTAATAATTTTGCTTCAAAATATTCGTCTAAATAATTTTCTAATATTGAATATTTTCCATATAATTCTGACCTATCCAAAGGAGGGGTTAAATGATCAATAATTGTTGCAGCAGTTCTTCTTTTTGCTTGGGATCCTTCTCCAGGATCATTTACGATAAAGGGATATATGATTGGTATTGCAGGACAAATAATATTTGGAAAACATTTATTGCTGAGACCTATAGATTTACCAGGTAACCATTCAACAGTCCCATGTTTACCAATATGGCACATAGCATTTGCATTAAAAACTTTTTCAATCCAAAAATATTGTGCTAAATATCTATGGGGAGGTGGAAGATCGGGAGAATGAATATCTCTATCAGTGAAAGCGTCATAACCTCGTTGAGGTTGAATCAATAATGTTATTTTTCCAAATCTAATACCATTTATTGAGAAGCCTTTATTATCTAGATCGATCGCATCAGATGGTTTACCCCAACGACTAACAATAATATTTTTGGGATCAATTTCTAAATAATTCCAATATTTTAAATATTCACTAAGTGGTAAGTAATCTAATGGTTTATTATTTTGAGATTCAATATCATTAGTTCTAGTTTTTATAAGCATTGACATTAATTCCGAAGAATCTTGAGGATAATTACAAGATCCAAGGTCATAACCATCTTCTTTTAACCAATTAAGAATATTTATTATTGAAGATGGTGTATTTAGACCAACGCCATTACCGATTCTTCCGTTCTTTACTGGATAATTACTTATTACTAAACAAATTCTTTTATCAAAATTATTAAGTTTCTGAAGTTTCACATAATTTGTTGCAAATTTTGAAATCCATTGAATACCTACTTTATCAGCTTTGTAACTAGTTATTTCACTATAAAGTGTATTTTTCTTAGAAATTATTTCTTTAAATGCAGAAGGACAGGTAGTAATTCTTCCATCAAATTCAGGAATAATTATTTGCATTAATAAATCAGATGAATTCATTCCAATAGATGAATTTAACCACTTTTTTCTTGATCTATTAGAAGAAAGAAGCTGTAAAATTGGAATTTTAAGAGAAGTAAAAATATTTGTTGAATTTTCAATTAATTCATTATTTTTGATTTGAGATGAAGAAAATGAAGTTGTGGTAATTATTAGTTTAATATCTTCTTTTTTAAAAATTTCTATTAATTTCTTCTGAATAATATGATCTTTTAGTGTTGAAATAAAAAATGTTTTAGGAGATAATCCGCATTTTCTTAATTGCAAGTTAAGTTTTTCGTTTACTTCAATTTCATTAGCCAAAAAAAGTGATTTATACGATATTATTCCTATCTTTTCGCCACTTTCATTTTTCCAATCATGTAAATAGGGATCTGCATAAAAAGTAATATTCAAAAAAACATCAGGAATTAATTTTTCATCTACAACTAAATAATTTAAACAATTAAGAAACTTTCTATAATTATCCAGTCCTCCAGATCTTAGTAATCTAGAAATATTTAATGCAATATTTTTATCTATACTACTTATTTCACATAGGGAAATTTCCTGGTCAATGGTGCCTGATAGGATTACTAACTTCCTTTTTTTATTAACTGCTTGCCAATTTAAAAGTTGTTCAATCCCATAGTTCCATGTACCTTTATCTCCAAATATTCTAAGTACGACTACTTTTGCATAATTTATTGTTTTTAATAAATAATTATCTATTTGAGCAGAGGAATTTAAATTAGAAATTTCTAAAGCTCTTATATTATTTTTTAATGAAGCAAATTCTTTTTCTAACAATAAGTTTGATATAAGATTTAAATCAGCCTTGACACTTGTTATATAAATAAAATCTGCAGCTGGTTGCTCAATCAAATCATCCTTATTCTTTTCATTTCCTGCTATATTTAATATCCTGTGCATTTTTATATATAAATAAGGTTTAGAATACGTAAGTAGGATAAAACAAGTTTACCTTAATTAAAAAAATTAAATATGCATGAATTTCTTCCATACGCCTGGTTCGAAGGTAAATGTATTCCATTTAAAGAAGCAAAAATATCAATAGCTACTCATGCACTACATTATGGTACTGCTGCATTTGGAGGAATGCGAGCGATACCTAACCCAACAAACAAAGAAGAATTCCTTTTGTTTAGAACCGATAAACATATAAAAAGATTATCTCAAAGTGCCAAATTACTCTTAACTGAAATTTCTGAAGAATATATTTTTAAAGCTTTAGAAGAAGTTATAAAAAGAAACAAGCCAGAAAAACCTATTTATATAAGACCATTTGTATATACAAGCGATTTAGGTATAGCGCCAAGGTTACACAATATTGAAACAAATTTCTTTATTTATTGCATTGAACTAGGAGATTATCTATCCCCAGATGGTGTTTCTTGTAGAATGAGTAGTTGGACAAGGCAAGAAGATAGATCTCTACCCTTAAGAGGAAAAATAAGTGGAGCATATATTACTAGTTCATTAGCCAAAACAGAAGCTAGTTTATCGGGTTTTGATGAAGCCCTGCTATTAAATTCAAGTGGTAAGGTAAGCGAAGCTAGTGGTATGAATTTATTTATTGTAAGGAATGGTGACTTAATCACTCCTGGTGTTGATCAAGATATCCTTGAGGGTATTACTAGAGCTAGTGTAATTGAATTAGCAAAATCATTTGGAATAAATGTAATTGAGAGGCCTGTTGATAAAACAGAATTATTAATAGCAGATGAAGTTTTTCTAACTGGTACAGCAGCAAAAATTACACCAGTTAAAAAAATTGAATCAACTGAATTAAATGTTGAAAGACCAATAATGAATAAATTAAAAAGTAAGCTTATAGAAATAACAGAAGGTCGTTCTCAAGACTATGATAATTGGGTAACAAGAATTTCACTAAAATAAATTATTTTTAACCTAAAAATGGAATCTTTCAGAACCTATCTAAATAGAGATGAAAAACCATTAATTATTTTTGACGGAGGTACTGGAACATCTTTTCAGAACTTAAATCTTACTGCAGATGACTTTGGAGGAAAAGAATTAGAGGGGTGTAATGAAAACCTTGTTTTATCATCGCCAGAGGTAGTTGAGAAGGTTCATAACTCATTTTTAGAAGCAGGTTGTCATGTTATAGAAACTAATACATTTGGAGCATCATCAATAGTTCTTGATGAATATGATATTGCGGATAAGGCTTATGAGATAAATAAAAATGCGGCATTTATAGCAAAAAAAGCTGCTGCCAAATACTCATCAGTAGATAAGCCAAGGTTTGTAGCAGGTTCAATTGGGCCAACAACTAAATTACCCACTTTAGGACATATAGATTTTGATGAATTAAAGCAATCATATAAAGAACAAATTTATGGTCTTATAGATGGAGGAGTTGATCTTCTTTTGATTGAAACTTGTCAGGATGTTTTACAAATTAAATCTGCCTTATTAGCATCAAAAGAAATTCTAGAAAGTAAAAATATTGATATACCTTTAATGGTATCTATAACAATGGAAACAACAGGTACTATGCTTGTTGGATCTGATATTGCTTCTGCATTAACAATATTAGAGCCATTTAATATAGATATCCTTGGACTTAATTGTGCAACTGGTCCAGAGCAAATGAAGGAACATATAAAATATTTGTCTGAAAATTCTCCCTTCGCTATAAGCTGTATTCCCAATGCAGGTCTTCCTGAAAATATTGGTGGTGTAGCTCACTATAGATTAAAGCCAATAGAATTAAAGATGCAGTTAATGAATTTTATATATGACTTTAATGTTCAATTAATAGGTGGATGTTGTGGTACAACACCTGAACATATAAAATACCTGTCTTCAATAATCGATGAAATTATTGATAATGAATGGAATAACAACAATGGTAAGAAAAATTCAAGCGGTTTTATTCCATCTGCCTCATCAATATATAACTCTGTGCCATATAAACAAGACAATTCAATTTTGATAATAGGAGAAAGATTAAATGCAAGTGGATCGAAAAAGGTAAGGGAGTTATTAAACAACGACGATTGGGATGGCTTAGTTGCCATTGCAAAGCAACAACAAAAAGAAAATGCTCACGTTCTTGATGTAAATGTCGATTATGTAGGGAGAGACGGAGTGAAAGATATGAAAGAAATAACTTCAAGACTAGTTACCAATATAAATTTACCTTTAATGATTGACTCTACAGATGCTGACAAAATGGAAAGTGGATTAAAGTCAGCTGGTGGTAAATGTATTATAAATTCAACCAATTACGAAGATGGCAATGAAAGGTTTGATCAAGTTCTAAATTTAGCCTTAGGGTACGGTTCAGGTCTTGTTGTCGGAACAATTGATGAAGATGGAATGGCAAGGAATTCAGAAAAAAAATATAAGATTGTCAAACGAGCGATTAATAGAACAAGAGAATGTGGCTTGTCAGATTATGAGCTATTTTTTGATCCATTAGCTCTTCCAATATCTACTGGGATAGAAGAAGATAGATTAAACGCTAAAGAAACTATTAGTGCAATATTAAAAATTCGTGAAAAATTCCCAGATATTCATATCATACTTGGGATATCAAACATTAGTTTTGGTCTTTCGCCATTATCAAGAATTAATCTAAATTCAATATTTTTAGATGAATGCATTAAAGCAGGATTAGATTCTGCCATCATCGCACCGAATAAAATTTTGCCATTATCAAAAATTTCTGAAGAAACTAAAAAGCTTTGCTTAGATTTGATATATGACAAAAGAGAATTTGAAGATGATATTTGCATTTATGATCCATTAGTAGAATTAACAAAGGCTTTTCAAGATTTATCTATTCAAGATTTCAAAAAAGCATCTTCAGAAAATAAAAACCTAACTCTTGAAGAAAGTCTGAAAAATCATATTATTGACGGAGAAAAAATAGGATTAGAGGATCAATTAAATAAAGCGTTAAAAAAATATAAACCTCTTGAAATAATTAATACCTTTTTACTAGATGGAATGAAAGTTGTAGGAGATTTATTTGGCTCAGGTCAAATGCAATTGCCATTTGTACTTCAATCCGCTGAAACAATGAAATTTGCTGTTTCAATTTTAGAACCATATATGGAAACTGTAGATGAAAACATATCAAATGGAAAACTCTTAATTGCAACTGTCAAAGGCGATGTTCATGATATTGGAAAAAATTTGGTAGATATAATACTTACAAATAATGGTTATGACGTAATAAATCTTGGAATAAAGCAAGATGTTTCAGCAATTATAGATGCACAAAAAAAGCACAATGCAGATTGCATCGCTATGAGCGGATTACTTGTTAAATCAACTGCTTTCATGAAAGATAATTTAGAGGCTTTTAACAATGAAAATATTAGTGTTCCAGTGATATTAGGAGGCGCAGCCTTAACCCCAAAATTTGTAAATGAGGACTGCAGCAAAATATATAAAGGGAAAATATTGTACGGAAAAGATGCGTTCACTGATCTTAAATTCATGAATGAATATATGGATAATAAGAAAAAGGGTAATTGGTCAAATACAGAGGGTTTCATTAATAACGAGGGTATAAATATTAATTTAGCCTCATCAAAATCAAACTCTCAAGTTGTTAAAAAATCAATATCCACACATACCGAGACTTCCAAATTAAATTTAAAAGAAAATTTTATAAGATCTAAATTTATAAATGAAGAAGATCCAATTCAAGCTCCTTTCTTGGGGACGAAAGTCTTGAACGATGTTGATATAGATTTAAATAAGTTAATATTTTACTTAGACACAAAAGCTTTATTTAGCGGGCAATGGCAAATAAAAAAAGGAAAAAACCAAAGCGTAGATGAATACAATAACTACTTGGACTCCTATGCTGAACCATTGTTAGATAAATGGTTAGAGATAATTATAGAAAAAAAACTTATATCACCCAAAGCAGTTTATGGATATTTCAGATGCGGGAGAAAAAATAATAGTATTTTCTTATTTGATGAAAAATCATTAAATAAAATTTCCCAATTTAATTTTCCACGACAAAAATCTGGGAATAATTTATGCATAGCTGATTTTTATTGTGATTTAAAAAATGATAAACCGATAGATATATTTCCTATGCAGGCAGTAACGATGGGCGATATTGCTAGTGAATATTCTCAGAAATTATTTAAAGATGATAAATATAGCGATTATTTGTTATTCCATGGACTTACAGTGCAATTAGCAGAAGCTTTAGCTGAGTATGTCCATGCCTTAATTCGTATTGAATGTGGTTTTAGGTCTGAAGAACCAGACAAAAATAGAGAAATACTAGCTCAAAAATATAGAGGAGCTAGATATTCTTTTGGTTATCCTGCATGTCCAAAAGTATCTGATTCAAATATACAATTATCATTGTTGGATGCAAAAAGAATAAACTTGACCATGGATGAATCTGAACAACTTCATCCAGAACAAAGTACTACAGCTATCATTTCACTACACTCAAAAGCTAAATATTTCAGCGCTTAATCTAAATTTTTAGTTGTTTTCTAAATATTCAATAACTTCTTCCTGTAGTTCTTCCATCGTTTCATTATCACCTAGATCAATTCCCTCACCCGCGGCATCCTGTGTTAACTCAAGATAATATGAAGCACCATCACTAGATAAAAATTCTAATGCCGAAGTTTCACCACTATCTTTAAAAGCTTCATAAAGAGCCTTAAATGCTATGTTTTCAGTAAAGTCCCAATCCATAATGAAAAAAACCTTATTAGAATTATTACCTCCTTACCCCCCATACTCGTCAACCTTTTTTAAAGAAATGTTGGTGTTTTATTATTATTAAAAAAATCTATGACCATAAATAATCAAAATCAGTTAAATGTACTTGGAGAAAAAATTGAGATTTGTAGTTGCGCACCTATGACAGGGTGGTTCAGAGATGGTTTTTGCAACTATGACAAAAATGATGGAGGGAATCATTCCATATGTTGTGTAATGAATGATAATTTTCTTAAATATAGTAAATCACAAGGTAATGATTTAATAACTCCTATGCCTATTTATTCCTTCCCAGGACTAAAGGATGGTGATCATTGGTGTATTTGTCTAGATAGGTGGAAGCAAGCATTACTAGACGGTCTTGCACCAAAAGTCATATTAGAATCAACGAATATTGTAGTCTTAGAATCAGTACCTCTTGAAAAATTGAAAGAATATCAATTTAATAAAAAGTAATTACAAGTTTAATTTTTTTTTTAAAATGATTATGATAATTTTTTTTAAATGAGTTTAGAAATATATTGGGAAAAAGCACTAGAACAAACTCGATTATCAATTGATGATGAATCATTATATCCTCTAAAAACTGAAATTATTACAAAAGATTTATATGAAAAAGACGACTTCATAATTAGGAAACTCGATACTTCAAAATTTAATAAAAAAAAAATTTATGGTCCTAAGCAAAATCCGTTTTGTCCCTGGGAAAAGATACTAGAAATTGATAAAATCGGTGATAATCATCAACTAATATTAAATAAGTACCCTGTACAAAAAGGTCATATTTTACTTATTACAAATGAATGGAAACCTCAAAATGGATGGTTAGATATTAAAGATTGGAGAGCAATCAAACAAGTTAATAAAGATACTAGTGGATTATGGTTTTTCAATAGTTCTCCAATTGCAGGAGCAAGTCAACCTCACAGGCATTTTCAACTTTTGCGTAGATCTAAAAGTGAGATAACATGCCCTAGAGAAAAGTGGTTTTTAGAGATGAACGCATATAAAGATCTAGATAGTAAGCTTAAAAAAAATATTATTGTATCCAAATTTAATTTTTTAGATAATCCATCATGTCTTTTTGAATTGTACTTAGAATTATGCAAGAAATTAGGACTTGGAGACCCTATTAATTATAAGAAGCCAATATACCCTTACAATATTTTAATAACTAATAAATGGATCGCTCTTATAAAAAGAAAAAATGATCATATTCATGGTTTCAGTATTAACGGTTTAGGGTTTGCAGGATATCTATTAGTAACTGAAAATTCAAATATTAATTATTTAAAGAAGTTTGGCCCTGAAAAACTACTAGAAAGTTTTGTTTGAATACTAGTTAGTTACTTCAACTTCCTTATCCCTGCTTATTTGGCTTTCTAGAACATCTATGGATGCTGTTACGGAGGCAATTTTACGTTCAAGTGAATCCTTAATATAATTGAGCATTTCTAGCTTCTTATGTTGATAAAAACTCTTTTTTTCTTTAGATGACTTGAAATAACAATTAAACATTTTTTTGTTTTTATTATAAAAAGATACTTAATTGACCTGTGACATAAAAATAAAATGGTTTTAATTTTAAAACAATATTCCGTATGGACTTTCAATTATTTTTGAATAAAATTAAATAAAATCCATACTATTCAAGTAAATATTATTGAATATTCCTGAAAATTCAAATACAAAAAGAATTTCAATTGATTTACCTGAGGAACTAATTTCCAGGTTTGATCAATTACGAAAAGAGTGGGGATTTAGAGCAAGAGGACCTGTAATAGAAAAGATACTTAAAGAAATTCTTAAAGAAGATGATTTACTACCTAAGAACCAACAGCAAGAAATAGACTTTAACGAGAAGAATAATATTGAAAATTTAAATATTGATGAAGATACTGCATTGGTATTAATTAAGTCAGACGTAAAAAAAGAAGTTAATGAGATATCTTTAAATAAAAGATTTACAAATAACAATCAATATAAAGAAAAAGCCAATTCAAACATAAGCCTTCCCAATTTTGTTGAAAAAAAAGTAAAAAATCTAAGAAGAAGTATTAATAGTGAAAAATTAAAGGAGAAAATTAATGATATTCAAATTAATACAATTAAAGAAACTGAATTAATAAAATGTCGAATTGAGTTAATTAGTCATTGGAAAACCTTATATGGATCAGTTCCTAACGATTATGTAGTAGAAGCTTCGATGGATTGGTTTGAAAGGGACATTTGGCCAAATCTTGATGGAACTGAAAATCTACCCTTTACGTGGAGTGCAGCCAATAAATTAATGTCAGAATTATGCCCATTTTGGATAAAGAAAAATCCATCCCTTGAAATCGTTTTATTAATGATTGGTGTTTTAGAAGACCCTTTTGCTACATCAGATCTGATACATAGAATACCAACACTTATGAGAAGGTTTGTAAGTAGATTTAAGCGAAATAATAGATCAAATTCATTTGAAACATTGGACTCAACAATGACAGTACATGGAGCACTTAAATTATTGAATTTATCAACATCTGCAGGATCAGCTCATACGTTCCGTAAAATTAGGGAAGCCTATAAATCAATAGCCCTAGAGACGCATCCAGATGCTGGAGGATCAACAGATCAAATGAGAAAATTAAATGAAGCGTATCAATTGCTAAAAAATCTATATAGAAATTAGTATATTAATTCCCATATAAGACTATATATAAGTCTATTTAATAGTCTTATATAAGACGGCTGCCAACTCTAAAATTTCTAATTTTCATCATTTATTTTTTTCAAATTTAAAGAGGCAATAATTATGCATAAATGAAATTCAAATGAAATCGAAACAAAATATTATTTTTATTAATATGCTTGTATTGTACTTCTAATATGAGACTTAATATAAGTCTAATTAATAGTCTTAAAATAGATAAGCGCGAATAATTAATATATCGACTTGAATGATTGATACCCAAACTGCTTAATGCCTGGGAAAAATTAAAAATTGAATAATAAATCAATAAATTATGTCCTTTCAATGTCCACAAAATTAACAAGGGCTAGAAAGTATTGCTATAACTAGCTTTTATATCTTTCCGTACTGCCTTAAAGACAGTACTACTCAGACTGAAGCTTTTCAATAGCAGTCTGTTTATCAATACTAGGGACATCACTTAATCCATTAGCATCAAACCAAGGTGCGCTAGCCCAATCAAATCCCTCGCCAAAAGTATTGTCTGGTGCAGTTATATACCAGTGACATGATGCATCTGGTATGTCAACTGCGCATTTAGACCAATCATTTGACCACTGAGGAACTTGAACCCAAAGTACTGAAGATAGAAGTAGAGATATCAGATTAATCATGAGCTTTATCATACAGCATTAATTACTTTTATAGGATTATTATTTATCTTATATAAGAATTAAATCTAGACTTATTTATAGTCTCATATAAGATTAGCAATACATTTAATTTCTCAATTTAGTGTTAAAACATTTTTCAACATTAGAAATGATATTTGAATGTATTGATGTAATGTCCGAGTCCAGTAATGTTTTATCTTTATCTCTATAAGATAATCTAAATGTATAACTTATATAATCATCTCCAAATTTAGTATCTTCAAAAACATCAAGTAAATTTACATCCTCTAAGAGATTTTTTCCTGTTTTTCTTATTTGTGATGTTATTTCGCTAATTAAAAATTTTTTACTGAAAACAAAATTAATATCCCTTTCCATCTTCGGAACAATTGGATATTGCTTATATATTGGAATCCATTTATTTTTTCTTGTACTAGCACCCAAGAGGTTAGAAACATTTATGTTAAATAAATAAACTTTTTTTAATGACTTCTTTTCTAATATTAGTTTGGGATGTATTTCACCAAAATAACCTGCATCTTTCCCTTCAATAACTAATTTTGCTGTTCTTCCTGGATGAAGAAAGTCAATTAAATCAGTAGGTTTATCATCAATTTTTATGTTCAAAGATGATAAAGCCTCCTTTAACTTTCCTCTGGCCTGGAAATAATTAAGATCGTTATCCTTACCCGAATTTATCCAATTACCAAATTTTTTATTTCCATAAATGGCACCATTAAGAACTTCTTCTTGAATGAACTCAGTTTTCTTTTGAAAAACATTTCCAATTTCAAATATATAACAACTTGCTTGTCCAGCCTTTATATTACGGTTCACTATCTCCAAATGTTCTTTCCAGATATTATCTCTAAGACAGCTTGTTTCTAATAACAAAGGATTAGAAATCTTTATAAGTTTTTCATCATCTTCAGGAACAAGAGAGTAGCTTAGTACCTCGTTAAAACCATTTTCTATAAAACCATTTTTTACTTTTCTCAATGCCAACTGTTCTGATGACAATTTTCCAGGCTTAATTGGATTAGGAAGTTTTAAGTCAAATCTGTCATATCCTATTAATCTAGCTATTTCTTCAATTAAATCTATTTCTCTCGTTAAATCATGTGATCTATTAGGAATTACTGCTACATCCCAGCCATATTCTTTATTTTTTAAAGTACAACCTATGAGTGTTAATTTATCAACTATCTCATTATCAGATAAATTTCTTTTTTCAAATTGATCTTTAATTATTAATGGACCAAGAATTTTATGTATTCGATTTCTCCGTAGTTTAATAAATGTATCCTCATTACTTATTAAATTTGAAGTATTGATGATTGGTGAATTAATAGAAAAATATTCTTCTAAAAGATTAATTGCCCTTGTTACTGCACTTATTGTATTCTTTGATGAAATCCCTTTTTCATACCTGCTGCTAGATTCTGTTCTTATGCCAACCTCCTTGGAAGATTTTCTTATAGTAGCTGGATTAAAAACAGCGCCTTCAAGGTAAATGGATGAGGTCGTATTACTTACAGAAGTCTCTAAACCGCCTATAACCCCTGCAATAGCAACCGGTTTATCACAACAAGTAATAACTGTGATATTGTCATTTAAGTCATATTCTTTACCATCTAAGCAAATAAGGCTTTCGTTATCCTTCCCTTTTCTTACAGAGAAATCTTCTGGAGAAACTTCCTTACCAATTAAGTTTGACAATTTATCCCTATCAAATGCATGCAATGGTTGACCTTGTTCTAAAAGAATATAATTTGTCAAATCAACTAGAAGATTAATAGATTTTATACCGGATTTTTCTATACGGTCTTTAAGCCAATTTGGCGATAATTTCTCTCCGTTTACTCCATCAATGCAGCTAATTGTATAAATGCAATTAGATTCTATAGCCTCTGGACAAAGTTTAATTCCCTTAAGTAAATGAATATTGTATTTATAGTTTAATTCTGGAAAATTTAAGGTGGTTTCTAAAAGGGCAGAAATTTCACGAGCTATACCTATAACAGACATTCCATCAGGTCTATTAGCTGTAATAGCTAAATCATATATAAAATCATTTAATTGAAGCAAATCAGACCCTGGAGTGCCCAATTGATGTTTTAGGGCCAAACCTTCATCAATGATCTCTATCCCTTCGCTAGAGTCCTCTAAACCAAGTTCCTGCAGTGAACATATCATTCCTTCACTCATGATACCTCTAATTTCACTTCTTTTAATAGTTAAATCAACTGCATTTAATTTTGCGCCGACAGTAGCAACATAAACATAAATATTTGGTTTAATATTGCGCGCACCACAGATAATTTGTAAATTCTTTGATTTACCAATATCGACTTTGCATATTGAAAGTTTGTCAGATCCTTCGTGTTTTAAAACAGATAATACCTTACCTAAAACAACACCATTTACATTTTCTGAACAATCTTCTAATGATTCAACCTCAAATCCACCAATAGACAATTTCTCAGAGAGATCTTCAGGAGTAGAAGTAATTTCTACTAAATTTTTCAACCAATTTTGAGAAACTTTCATATATATTTTTTAATCAATGATGATAAAAGAAAGGAGTATATCTTCAAAAAAGTTTGTTGAAGATGTACAATAGAAAATTATACAATAAAGTATTAATTAAAATGGCCAAAAAAGGGACAAGAGTTGTAGTGACCCTTGAATGTACTGAAGCTAGGACAAGCACAGATCCTAAGAGATCAAATGGTGTTTCAAGATATACTACTGAAAAGAATCGTAGAAATACAACCGAAAGATTAGAACTAAAAAAGTTTAATCCTCATTTAAACAGAATGACAATTCACAAAGAAATTAAGTAATCAAATCAAATTAAATCATGCCTAATTCAATTTTTAAAAAACAATTATCACCTATCAAACCTGGAGATCCAATTGATTATAAGGATGTAGAACTACTAAAAAAATTCATAACTGAGAGGGGCAAAATCCTACCAAGAAGAATGACAGGTTTAACCTCTAAGCAACAAAGAGATCTTACATTAGCTGTTAAGAGAGCCAGAATTGTAGCTCTTTTACCCTTCGTAAATCCTGAAGGATAATTTCATATTGAATATAGTTGGCACTGTAATTAATATTTCAAATACTTGAAAGATTTAACTGATTTAAAAACATATATTATTGACTCTGATAATCCACATGAGGTTGATGACGCTATTTCATTAGAAATAAAAGATGAAAATAAAAAAAAATTATGGATACATATTAGTAATCCATGCAAACTCTTTTTGCATGACTCTAATGTTGATTTAAATGCAAGAAAGAGAAATAGCAGTTTATATTTAATTGATCAATATGTCCCAATGCTTCCTAAAGATATTCTTGAAAAGGCAAATCTAGCTCAAAATAAAGTTTCAGAAACTATTAGTGCAGCAATAGAATTCAATGAAGATGGTTCAATAAATAAATATGAAATAACTGAAGCAATAATAAAACCAAAATATCAATTAACATATGAAGATGCAAATGAAATATTAGAAATAGAACCCAAAGAAGAAATAGAATTAATTGAGATTAAAAAATTATTAGAAAAAAGTATTCTATTCAGAAAGAAACAAGGAGCAATTATTTTTGAAAGTCCTAATAATAAAATTAAATTATATGAAGATAAGATAATACTAACTAAATTAGAAAAAACAATATCACAAATTATAGTTGCAGAATCAATGATATTAATGGGCTATGTAACAAGTTTATTTATAGATAAATATGATTTAGCGGCTGCATTTAGGATTCAAAAAATAAATTGCAATCCATCTGAAATACTCAATAGATACAACGATAGTGATATTAAATATATAATATTAAAACAATATATGGGAAGAAGTTACATAACTACTAAGCCAGGAATCCATGAATCTTTAGGCCTTAAAATGTATGTACAGTGCACATCACCATTGAGAAGATACCTTGATTTAATTATACAAAGGCAAGTCTATAACAAAATTAATAATTACGAAGTTCTAAGTAAAGATATTGTCTCTAAGATTATCGATTATTCAAAAAATAGACAATCAGAGAATAATAATATATTTAAAAATGATAAATTTAAGTATTTAAAATTATTTTTTAAGAATGAAAAAAAACCTTTCTTTAAAATAATTTTCGTTAAGTGGATTAATCATAAAAAAAATATTGCGTTGGTTTATTTTCCAGATTATTCACTAGAAATACTTATTACTCTTTTTGTATCAATAGAAATATATAGTAATAAAATATATAAAGTTAAATATATTATAAATGATAGTAATCTTTTAGAATTTATTTATTAATAAGATAATTAATATAATGGGTTTTTATTAGTTTAAAAAATATCTGTTAGTATTAATAAAAATGCATTATGACTTTTGTCATTACTACACCTTTATACTATGTTAATGATAAACCTCATTTAGGAAGTGTATATACAACATTAATTTGTGACTCAATAGCTAGGTATAAAAGGCTTGCAGGTGAAGATGTTATTTTCATTACTGGTGTTGATGAACATGGTTTAAAAATACAAAGAACAGCTAATGAAAAGGGTATTGAACCAAAATCACATTGTGATGAAATCTCAGAAGTCTTTAATAATAATTGGCAGGATTGGAATATATCATTTGACAAATTTATAAGAACAAGCTCAAAAGATCATGAATTTGTTGTTAATGAATTTTATGAAAGAGTAAAAGCATCAGATGATATCTATATGGGAGTTCAAAAAGGTTGGTATTGTGTCGGTTGTGAAGAATTTAAAGATAATCCAGAAAACTCACCAACATACAAATGTCCAATACATCAAAAAAATCTTGAATGGAAAAATGAAGAGAATCTTTTTTTTAGGCTTTCAAAATATCAAAAAGAAATCGAGAAAATAATCAACGAACCTTCTTTTATAGAGCCAATAGAAAGAAAGAATGAAATTATAAATTTTGTTTCTAGAGGTTTAAAGGATTTTTCAATTTCAAGAACTAATGTTACATGGGGAATTCCTGTCCCTGGTTACGAAAAACATACCTTTTATGTTTGGTTTGATGCATTACTTGGATATGTAAGTGCCATTAGTTCTAATGCGACAGAATATTCATTGGAAAAATCAATTAATGGAGGATGGCCAGCTGATATTCATTTAATTGGTAAGGATATTCTGAGATTCCATGCTGTATATTGGCCTGCAATGCTCATTTCTGCGAAAATGAAGGTTCCTAAAAAGGTTTTTGGGCACGGATTTCTTACAAGAGAGGGGCAAAAAATGGGTAAAAGTTTAGGAAATGTACTCGACCCTGATTTATTGCTTAAAAAATATGGAAATGATCCTGTAAGGTGGTACCTCATTAAAGATATATCACTAGGAAATGATGGAGATTTTCAAGATAAAAGATTTGTTGACATAATTAATAATGACTTAGCTAATACAATTGGTAATTTATTAAATAGAACATCATCTATGTCTAGAAAATGGTTTGATAATAAAGTGCCAAATAATGAAAAAATTTTAAGTGAAAATAAATTAGAGAATTTTGCCAAAATTGCAGTTGAGAACTATATTTATAACTTTGATAACTACAAATTAGATTTAGCAGCTAATGAAGTACTTACCTTAGCAATTAATACAAATTTGTATTTGAATGATAATCAGCCGTGGCTGCTAATAAAAGAGAAAGATAATCTACTTCTAGTTAAAGAAATTATTTATAACGTTTTAGAAAGTACTCGAATAATAGGATTATTATTACTACCTTTGTTGCCAGAATTATCTACAAAAATTAATGAACAACTTGGCTCTACATACAGAGAGGAAATTCCTTGGAAAAAACAATTAATTTGGGGATTATTAGTTAGCAACTCAAGTCTTCCTAAACCCACCCCAATCATAAATAAACTTGAGTATGAGCAAAAATTATAGATTAATAATTTTCCTTCCATTATTTATGCTTGGTTGCACCCCAAATGTAATTGATGAAAATAAAGTTATACAAAAAATAGACAGTTTAGATATGACTATTTTCTCTAAAAGTGGAGATAAAATATATTCTGTTATTAGTCCAAGTTCAAGTTATGACAATATTGAATTAAAATTTGAATTAAAAAAACCTATTATTAATATTCTTAATGGGAATGAAACTAAATATATTATTAGCTCAGAAGAATCAACATTATCAGACAACAATAAACTCTTGAAATTGAAAGGGAATGTTAAATTAAAAACTTTAAAAAAGAATGAGGATATTTTAAATGCTGATAATTTTATTTGGAATATAGAAAATACTAACTACCTATTGGAGGGAAATATAAGATTTGAAAATCAAAATATCATCTTAAATTCAGGAAAAGCCATATTGAGTTCAGATAATATAATTGAATTTTTTAATCCAGTAAAATATATAATTAAAGATGAAAATAACGAAAATAAATATGAAATAAACTCAGAAAATGCTTTCTATAATTTAAATACTGAATCAGTAAGCTTTGAAGCAAAAGATAAAAGAGTTAAATCAATAATATATTTTTAAAGTTTATTTTTTGAGAAAATATTATTAACTTTTTTGGACCAGTTATTAATCCATTTTTCATCAGACTTCGTAAAACACTTAGCACTCCAGCCTCCTATCAATATGAAAGCCTTATTATTTATAGGTACAACTAAAATAGATGGAATTTCAGCACAAAAATTATAAAATTCATCTCTTCCAGGATAAAATTTAGTGTTGGCCAATGATATTAATTTCATATCTTTAATAGATCTCTGACAAGTTTCCCCAGGTTTAAAATCATTACTTGAAGTGATACCCCTCTTCAATATATTAACGCCATCATTGTGGATTAATATTGCTGCTGCTGCTGTAGAAGTTAATATCGCTTCAGAACCCCATGCAAGTTCCTCAATAACTTCATCCGGTATGTTTTTATCGAAGAGAAACTTATTTTCTCCTTTTAAAACAACTTTCTCACCAGCTATGGATTGGAATTCTTTAAATAAAAAACCTATCAGAATAATAATTAACGAAGCTATTGCAGCTAACACTTGTGCTCTTTCAAGCTCAGGAGTGATTGTTTCTATTGAAATGAAATTTGCTATCTGAAAAATAAAGAGTATTACACCGACTGATATTAATGATTTCCCATTGAATCCCATATTTTAAATATGTTATTTCTAATTAAATTATGCAAATATTATATTGTTTAGTAAATTTAAAATTACTCAAACATATTGTTTTTAATATATAATTAACCAAAACTTCTCAAAATGAACTTAAACATCAATAAATATATACTTTCCCTTATCTTTTCTGGCTTTATTTTTATTCTTATCCCTTCGACTACATACGCAAATGAAATTAATAGTATAAATAAATATTTTGGTATTACTCAACAGAAGACTGTAATAAATTACGAAAAAAGTCAGCCCTCATCTATCGACAACCCTGTAGTGGATCCAAATTTTAATACTATGAGATCAAAAGATACTGAGAGTTCAACTGCTACTTATATAGTTATAGGTTTATTAATTGCTGCTACAATTATTCCTTTAGCAACATGGTGGTATTTCTCTAAATAATAGAGAATTTATGAATGCCAAGGATTTAAGTATTAGTACATATTCACCTTATATAGTTTTTATTACAGGGGGGACAAAGAGTGGCAAAAGCGAATTTGCGGAGCATCTTGCAAATGAGGTAAAAAATTTATCGTATGTTGCCTTATCTGAAAACAATTTGGATGATAAAGAATGGCAAGATAAAATTAATTTACATCGAAAAAGAAGGCCAAATGATTGGAAATTAATAGAAACGACCGATCTATTGACTACATTAAGGAAAGAAGAAGGTCCATTATTAATAGATTCTATTGGCGGATTCGTTATGAAAAGTATTGGCAAGGAACAAAATGAATGGTCAACAAAAATGAATTCACTTATAAGTCTTTTAATGAAAAGAAAAAGCATAACAATTATTGTTGGAGAACAAGTAGGTTGGAGTTTGGTCTCTGAATATAAAATTGGTAATAAATATATTGAAAGAATCGGCGAACTTCAAAAGAGAATAACCAAAATATCAAAAGATAATTGGCTGGCCATAAACGGCAGAGCAATCAAAATAGATGAAATGAGTATTGAAATACCTACTTAAAATTGGAAGTCGCTCTATTTGAACCTAGAATCCCACAAAATACTGGTAATATTGCCAGATCATGTGCTGCATTTAATATACCTTTAAATCTTATAGAGCCCTTGGGTTTTAAGCTAGAAAATAAATATTTAAAAAGAGCAGGATTAGACTATTGGCCTCTAGTAACTGTTAATCAGTATGAGAATTTTGAAAAATTTTTATCGTCAAAATCAACAAAAAGAATAATTTCTTTTAGTAAAAAAAATGGATTATATTTGAAGGATTTTAAATTTAAGCAAGATGATATTTTGCTATTTGGGAGAGAAGATTCAGGATTACCCGATTCCATAATTGATAAAAGCGACTTTTTAATATCAATATTTATGCCGAATATACAGACTGGAAACAATGATCAAAAAGGTGTTAGAAGTCTAAACCTTTCTGTGGCATGCGGAATTGCTATATATGAGGCCCACAAACAAATAAATTTTCAAAATGGTAATTAAGTACAACCAATGCCTTACAATATTCCCATGTCTCGGTAGCTCAGCTGGTTAGAGCGGCGGATTCATAGCCCGCAGGTCGCGTGTTCAAGTCACGCTCGAGACATTTTCAATACTTTTCAATTGAAGAACATAGGTGTAATTTTAATTTAATTAAACTATTAAAAACAATAATGTTTAATTCACTCGGCACAGTCTTAGATCAAAAAAAATCTAAAGCAAAATATCCAGAAGCAAGAGTTGTAGTTCTTGATGACAATTTTAATACTTTTCAGCATGTCGCAAATTGTCTTTTAACAATAATCCCAGGCATGAGTGAACAAAGGGCATGGGATCTAACCATCAAAGTTGATAAGACAGGATCTGCAGAGGTATGGAGAGGTAATCTTGAACAGGCAGAGCTATATCATGAGCAACTATTCTGCAAAGGATTAACAATGGCTCCAATTGAGAAAACATAAAATAAGTAAGATTGACAGAAAATTTTTGGCTTATAAATTCGAATCGTTCAAGGGTTAAAAGGTTTTCAAAGAATAATCAAAATAAAGATAAATTTTTTGAATATATGTTTATTGACTCTGGAAGAATTCTTGGTGTTTTAGGAAAAGAACCACCTCTCATGACAACAAGAGAAGAACTTAAAGTTGATAAAGCTAGAGATAAATGGAGAAAGTTAATCGCTAGAGGTTGGAGGAGAACAAAACCAGTTTGGGAAGACTATTAGTATCCAATATTGTTACTAGGATTAGTTATATAAAGAATGAGATTTAGGACGTAGTTAGCGGGTAAATTTAATGGCTTCAAAAGTAACAAAGCCATTCCTTGAGTCACATTAAATTCTTTATTTTTCATAAAAAAATAAAAGTCTCTTTTTATTATAAAAAGACTGGCAAATACAAACTATAAATATTGAAAAAAAGATATTTAAGCGTTTATTGATTAATAATTTTCAAGATATCTAATATCACAAACTTATTTAAAAAATTATAGATTTAATGTTACTTATTATTTTTTTAAACATAAAAACGCAGGTATTATTTAATGATCCTTAATATTTTATACTTATAAATACTCAATGAAAAATCTCATCACAAATAAAAGATCAAGAGCATTATTTGGTATTGGAATAGTTGCTATAAGTATTGGATTAATATCAAAAAAAGTAATTAACTATCCAGCTGGAGGGTGTATTAAAGGTACTCAAGAAATTACCTATAATATCTAGCCATGAATCATCTCACATTTTCCTTAATTCTTAAATCCAGTCAACTTTGATAACTCTTTTAGTGAAAGTACACCTAAAATAAGTTTTCCATTTATTTCCCATGTGGGAAACCCTTTAATTTTTTTATCAATGCATAATTGAGTTTGACTGTTTATGCCATCTCTTGCACATTCAACTACATTAAGTTCTCTATAAGCTTCCTTACCAAATAATTCACTTTGATTAAGGCAATTAGGACACCAATATGCTGAATATTTAACTACACCATTATCTTTAAGGTATTTTGCTAACTCGATTGATTCCCTAGTGCTTTCTGAGGTGACTATAAGTTCTCTCTGATTATTTAAGTGGGAGCTATGTACAACACTTGGTAAAGTAAGAAAAACAAAAAGTGGGATTAATAGGCGTTTCATTTATTTACTACTTTCCCTCCATATTTTCTAACTATCTTATCAAGCAAAATTCTTATATCTTTATTTTTAAGTTTCTCTATTCGCTGAAGATTTTCAAGAAGATCACATATTTGATCCTGTATATCTTCATTTAATTCACTTACTGCCATTTATATTTAAAGTTTTTATATTCCAATCTTAAGTCAAAAGTAAATTTACATACTTGTTGTATTAATATTTTTTTTGCTATTTTTTTAAAGCGGGCTAAGGTTCATATCTCCACGAGGATTTAGTCCGCTGAATTTTTTAAGATTCAAATTTTTTTGGATCCCTCTTTAAGAAGTTGATTAGAAATATTCAAAAATATTTATCTTTGCTTAATTTCTAAATCCCACTGAAAAGCATTCTCATATAAACATTAATAGTGTGACACTATTTATTCAAAAATGTTGTTATTTCGCTTCATAACTTTCTTAAAATACTTAAACTCAATAAATTCATGCATCATTTTGATATCATCAGATAATACTTTTTTATTAACTGCATATTCGTCAACATTAAGTGAATATTTATTATTTTCAGAAAATGTTTCGTGATCAAAAGAAAAGTTTATAAAATCTCCTTTATCATTTTGTTCTTGACCAAAAGATTTATTTAAGACACCTCTAGACCTCAACGCTTCCTCAACTAATAAACCTGTGACTTTTGACTGACTAAATTCATTAGCTGTGCACAATTTTTCAATAATTTCATGCACTTCTTCACTTGGTAAAAAGCCAATTCTTTTCCTCGGAGAAGGCATAATTAAAAAAATTAGTGTCACACTTGCACATTATAAGTGTTGCACTATATTTGATTTAAGTCAACTAATTTTGCTATGCATATTTTATTATTTCCTGTCGGATTTATTCTTTGGTATCTAGCTTATGAAGCAAAACCTATCATTAATGAAGAAGTAACAGTTAATTGGGAAGAAAAAAATACAATTAAAAGAAATAAACTTTTAAATATAATCAACGAAAGCTTTTAAAATTTACTGTTAATCGATTTTGACCATTCCTTATGCTTATTATCTAGATCTGATATTAACTGTTTTTGATAAGTAAATTTGAGTTGATTTTCGTTAAGTGATTTTTTTGTGATAATCATCTCTTTAGAAAAAAAATAAGGAGTGTTAGAACTACTAATCTTTTTTTTGACATCCATATAATAAATTCATCTATTTTTTTTATATGACTTAAAAGGTTATAGTCTTAATATTTTTATATTATTTTTATATTTCCTTCATATGTGTTTTTAGCACGTTTGTAAAAAATATTAGTTTATTAAATAATAAAGGCTATATTTAAGCAAAATATATGTTTTATTATGAATCTAAAAGAAAGAGGGATTACTGTTGGAGATTTACTAGTTATGATAATAATAATAATCACTTCGACATTATTAATTAAATCATTTAGCAAGGATAAAAAAACAACACTTAATCATAGTAATCAAGAGCAAGTTTCTTATGAGAAAAATTACTATCAAAAATTTATTTGAATAGCTCATATAAATTATTTATAAAACTCTTAATTAATTCAATTGAATATTAAGCATCTCTTTTGTAAATTTCAAGAATTAATAACTATCAAACAATGAGTTTAAGTATTTAAAATATTTTGATGAAATGATTTAGAACTTTCCCATTTCAAGTTATCCTTTAAATCATGGATATCGTTTGATATTGAAACTAAATTTACCATTTGAAGAATTTGACTTTTATTTAGCCTATGAATAACAATTAGTTTATTTAGCATTTCTAAAACAGATTTATCATTAATATTCATTGTTTGTTTAAAAAACTATGATCCTTTAATTCAAATACCTTATCTTATAATTTAAAAAATTTCACCTTAATTTTATTGTATATTTTAGGCTATATAAAAAAATATTTATAAAATCATCAAAAAAACTCTTTCTTATAAGAAATGATCCTAAGCTCACTTTCTTATAAATTCGTTTATCGTAAAAAGAAAAAAATGAAAAAAAAATCCAAGAAAGAATACCTTAATAGAGATGAAGTTAATGAAATGATTGAATCAGCTTTAAGGAGACATAATAGAAGATCTACAATAATATCAAGCGTTCTAGGCTGGATTCTAATAGGAGGTTATTCGTTTGGACTTTTTCAAGCAGTTCAAAATGTCTAATTAATCTTTTTTTAAAGTAGAACATACTAGATGATAAATTAATATAAGACTATGTATTTATTATGAGGGAATATATTGAGGCAAATCTTACAGTAATAAGAAAATATTTAAAAAAACGAAAAAATTATACTTCAAAATTAAATAATGCCTCGATAATGGAAGAATTCAAAGAATGGAGCAAAGATCCATTACCTGAGTCAGAATCAATTTGGACTTTACCTGACTTAACGAGGAATGAAAGACTAAAAAATTTTTGTCGCTCAATTAAGAAGGAAATAAGATAAGTTTTTAACTACCTAGTTGTATATGATTTACCTTTAAGTAAAAATAACCTGCAAATCCAACTATATTCAAAATTACAACGAAAATCCAAGCTCCAATTGGCTGATTAGAATCAAATTTTTTTATTTTAACTTTTTCCTTTAGTCTTTCAATATATTTAGCCATAATAAAAATATTAAAAAGAATATTACTAATTATAGAAAGTTAAATTTTAAGGAATCTTAAATAAAAAAAAATTTCTTTTAATTAGAATTTTTATTGTCAAGCCTGTTAATGGGATATTTAATTAATTCTTTTTTGAGATTTTTTAAAAGTTTATTGTGATTCAAAATTGTGAATTTCCTAGTAAAGGAATAGTGCCATTTCATTGAATTTAAAAAAAACTTGCTAATTCATTATTAATAAAATTATAATACTAATTACGGTCATTCAGACCATACATAATTTAAAAAAGGACAAATTTTTTCATGAGCTTAAGAGTTGGCCAAGAAGCACCAGACTTTAGTGCTACAGCAGTATATGATCAAGAGTTTAAGGAGATTACACTTTCAGGTCTAAGAGGTAAATGGGTTGTTCTATTCTTTTACCCACTAGATTTTACATTTGTATGTCCAACTGAAATCACTGCATTTAGTGATAGATACCAAGATTTCTCGGCACTTAATACGGAAATTCTTGGGGTATCAGTTGATAGCAAACACTGTCATTTAGCTTGGATACAAACCCCAAGAAATGAAGGTGGTATAGGTGATATTAACTACCCGTTAGTTTCTGACTTAAAAAGAGAAATTTGCCAAGCGTACAATGTTCTAAATGATGATGGGGAGGCAGATAGAGGTTTATTTCTTATCAATCCCGAAGGTGTTGTTATGCATACTACTGTTAACAAGGCTCCTGTAGGTAGAAATGTGGATGAAACGCTAAGGATTCTTCAAGGTTATCAATACGTTGCGGCAAACCCAGATGAAGTTTGTCCAGCAAACTGGACTCCCGGGGAGAAAACAATGTTAGAGGACCCCAAAGGTAGTAAGGAATATTTTTCTGCGCTTTAAAGAAATAGAAATATTTAAGTAATTATTGAGTAGTAAATAATTATAAAAAAATAAAAAATAAATATATTCAAAAAGGGGATAAAATCCCCTTTTTGGGGTTTTGGTACGATCCAATCGCTCAAATTAGTTTTATATGATATGAATGACCACGTATAAAAAGAAATTTCTATGGCTACTAGGATAAAAAGATTAATTAAATTTAAGTCATTTAAGCCAAAATATCTATAAAGATAAAACTGATAATCAACACTAATATTATTAATTTGAAGATGCCAAAGATAGAGAGAAATCAAAACAAAATTTACCAATATCATTTTTTTTAACAGAAACCTAGTTTCCTTGAAAATTAATAGGATAGAAATTAAAAATATGAAAAAACTTAACTGTGGAATATCCGGTTTTGGTACATTATTTCCTTCAAGAAATAAATTAAATATAAGATCAAAATTTATATATATATAATCAGCTATTAAGTAAGAGAGAAATATTAAATTTATTGCTACTAAGAATAATAATCTTTTTCCTTTAATTATTTTTAAACTATGGATTTTGTTCTTAGTAAAATCATAATATGTATAGTTTTTTAAAGAGTTTATAAACACCAAAGATGGACATATTGCACCGCTCAAATAGTAAAGGATTGAATAAAAGGAAATATCATTAATATTAAGTGAATACAAATTTAACCATTGTTTTTGTACAAATGGAAGAATAAGTAAAAATGTGAGTGTTACAAATAACTTCGTTGTATTGTTTTTAATTATCAAGAAAATATTTTTTTTAATTTAAAGCAATTAAATCAAACTTTCAACAATTTAGAAGTTGTTAATTTAAAAACTTTTTTATCTATAGTTTCTTGATTTAAAAGTATATCAACTAATTTATCTAGTAAGGCTCTATTTTTTTTCAATATTTTTATTGAATTATTTAATGAAATTTTAGAAATATTTATGATTTCATTATCTATTCTAGAACTAGTATTTTCTGCAATGAGAGGCTTTCTTCTAAATAATCCATCTCCTAAATACATTTCATTATTATCAGAATCCATTGAAATTGGTCCAATAATTGAAAATCCATATTTTGTAACCATTTCCCTTACGATATTTGTCGCATAAGAGATATCATTCATGGAGCATTGTGTAATTTCGCCTTCGCCAAAAACTATCGTTTCTGCTGCTCTTCCAGCTAGAGCAATTTCAATTTTTGAAAATAATAATTTTTTTGAAATCAATCCACTAGAAATTACATCTTCGTCAGGGCATATTTTTGTATACCCTCCTATATATCCAGATCTAGGTAAAATCGTAATTTTATCAACTGATTCAATTCCATTTCTCACAGCAGAAACAATTGCTCTACCTACTTCGTTATAAGCAATAATTTTTTTCATATTAGGTGAACTTATTAATGAGCTCCTAAGGCCAATGGTAATTTTATCAAGAGCATTTTCTATATGAAGATCACTAATTAATTTAGATTCATCTCTTGCACAGTGAATAGCACTCTCGTTCATCAAGTTTGCAAGATCTGCTCCCGAAAATCCAACTGTTCTAGAAGCCCAATATCCTAAGTCAACATCGCTTGAAAGTGGTTTGGAAAGTGAATGAACTGAAAGAATCTTTTTTCTTCCATCTAAATCTGGAAGCATTACTTCAATTTTCCTATCAAATCTACCTGGTCTTAATAATGCTGCATCCAGAATATCTGGTCTATTTGTTGCTGCCAAAACAATAATCCCAGAATTATCAGCAAAACCATCTAATTCAGTAAGAAGCTGATTAAGGGTTTGTTCTCTTTCATCATTTCCACCTCCGATACCAGACCCTCTTTGCCTACCAATAGAATCAATTTCATCAATAAATATTATACAAGGAGATTTTTCCTTAGCCTTAGAGAACAGATCACGAACTCGGCTTGCTCCAACACCAACAAAAAGTTCTACAAACTCTGAAGCCGATATTGAAAGAAAAGGCACTCCTGATTCACCAGCAATTGCTTTAGCTAATAATGTTTTACCTGTTCCTGGTGGGCCTATTAGAAGAACCCCCTTAGGAACTTTTGCTCCAAGATTTTCAAATTTCTTTGGTTCTTTCAAAAATGTTATTACCTCTTTTAGTTCTTCAGCGGCTTCAGGGACGCCAGCCACATCATCGAATCTCGTTTCTACATCATCAATAGTCACAAATTTAGATTGATTTTTAGTAAAACCAAAAGCTCTAGAAGCCAATTTTGATGTACTCCTCAAGATTAAGACTATAGCTAATATAAAAATCAGGAAAAGACTTATTGAAGCAAATGAATTAGCAGCTGAGGCCTCTTTTCTACTATTGTTAATAGTTAGATCTACCTTATTTTGAGTAGCCTTTTCAAGGATTAATTGATCGTTGTAAAGGATAGGTATTTTAAATTTATCGCCATTTTTATACAAAACATCAATCTCTCTCTGCTTTGGATAGAAAAAAATTGATTCTATTTTCCCTGTCTCTATATCTTCTAGAAGATCCGAATAACTTGATTTAGAATCTGAATATGAGAATTTTGATCTAAACACTAATCTTTATAAGTGATTAATAAAGCATATATGCTTATTTAAGAAATTGACGTATATAAACAAAATATACTCAAAAGTTTTGGAGATAACCAGTTAAAGGTTATATTATTATATGGAAACAAAGAAACAGAATGGCTGTACCAAAGAAGAAAAAATCAAAGAGCAAAAGGAACCAAAGGCACGCAGTTTGGAAAGGGAAAGCAGCAATAGCAGCTCAAAAAGCTATATCTTTAGGTAAATCAGTATTAACTGGGAAAGCTCAAGGATTTGTTTATCCTATTGAAGAAGAAGAAGAAGAGTAGCTTTTAAGATCCTAATTTAAATGCTTCAAGTATAATGGCATAAATTGCACCAATTCTTAATTTATCAACTACGGTCCATAAATAATAAAATTTTGAACTAGTGGTAGGTTTAATTCTTATAATGATTTCAATAAAAATGATAATTATTGGAACCATTATCAACTCATTTTTACCTTCAGATATAAATTTTGTAATAAAATTTGCGAATAAAAAATAACCTGTCAAAACAGAAATTAGACCAATAGATTTTGTTCTCCAAGTATCACTTAGAAAACCAAAAAATAAATTATTTAACTGGTAGGTAATTCTTGAAAAATTAGTTTTTTGCATTATTAAAAGACACTAAATAATCACTAAGAAAGTTATAGTCAACATATGATTTTTTTAGTTTAGGGCCTTTAATTACATTTGCCATATTATTCTGATCACCAAGACTGTCTAAAATACAATCTAATTTAATATTTTCCTCAAGAACAATTGGGATATTTGATGGAACAAATATTGTTGGCAAGTTAGCTGCCAAGGCAGATTTCAATCCTGGATTGGAGTCTTCAAAAACAATTGAGTTGTTTTTGTTTATTCCACTTAATTGGATTGCCTTTAAATACGGTAATGGATTTGGTTTCTTTAATTCAACGTCTTCGCTTGAAATAATGAACTCAAAAGGTTTAAAGCCATTAAAAAGCATATCAACAAGTAGATTGACTTGAATTCTTGAACTTGAAGTAACAATAAATTGTCTTATTTTTTTTCTATGTAATTCATTTATTAATCTAAAAACACCAGTTTTTAAACTAACGCAATTTTTTTTTATGATTTTTAAATAATGAAACTGCTTTGTTTCATGAATTTTGAGAATTAAATCTTCTGAGAAATTATCATTATTAGATTTAGCGTAATGAGCAATCCTATTTTTGCCCCCATTTATCTTCAGAAGTTTTATATATTTATTGGTATCCCAATTCCAATCAATACCAAGGTCATCAAAAGCATTATTAAAAGCAGGTAAATGAGCCTCTAATTCAGTATTTGCGATAGTACCATCTAGATCCCAATAAACGCCCTCCAGATAAGTCACCAAAAAAAATTTCTTTTATTTGCGGTAAAATACAAGAGCAATTATTGCTGGTCCTGCTAACGCAACTACAGCCAAAGGAATAAGTGTCGCCATGATTAATGAATATGTTTTGTGATACTATTTTTACAAATAAATGATGAAACTGTACTGATACGTTACAAGATTGAATTAAATTATGAAATCATGGACATGTATAGAAAATTGTGGGGCTTGTTGTAAATTCGACTTGAACGAAAGAAGCGATTTGGCTAACAAACTTAACAAAGAAGATATAGCTTTGATAAATTCGATGACGGCTAAAGACGGTTGGTGTAAAAACATGGACAGAAAAAATAAAAAATGCTTAATTTATGAAAACAGACCACATTTTTGCCGGGTAAGTGAATTTTCTACTTCATTTAAAGGATATTTGAAATCTGGTGATAAATTTTTAATAGATTGCTGCAAACAACATATTTCATCAAATTATGGATACCAAAGTAAAGAGATGAAAACATTTAGAATTGCTGTTTCAGGAAAATGAATAGTAAATTAGAAAAAAAAGAAAACAATCTAGAAAAAAGTTTTTTTTCAATATTTATAACCACTTTTACAACAATTTTTATTGCTGAACTTGGCGATAAAACTCAAATAGCCACATTAATGCTTTCTGCTGAATCGGGCAAGCCAATAGTTGTTTTTCTTGGAAGTTCTCTAGCATTAATAAGCTCTAGCATAGTAGGAGTCCTTGTTGGTAAATGGGTATCAAAAAAAATATCTCCTAGCAAATTTGCTTTATCTACTGGTACTTTAATGATATTAATAAGTATATTTTTAGCTTATGAAACATTCAAAAATTATTTATAAATGGTTTTAAGTTTATTACTATCAACATTTCTAACCGTTTTCATTGCTGAATTAGGTGACAAAACTCAACTAGCTACTTTAACTATAAGTGGCACTTCAAATAAACCATTAGCAGTTTTTCTAGGATCTTCTTCAGCACTTGTTTTCGCAAGTTTACTAGGAGCTTTAACAGGTGGTTCTATTTCAAGTTTTTTACCCGAAGTAGTTCTTAAGTCAATAGCGTCCATTACATTTTTCATCATTGGTATAAGGCTTTTTATCAACTCTTTCACCATCGAAAAAGAAGAAAAAGAAGAGAAAGAAAATAATTAGTTTTAAGCTTGGATAATAAGGTGTAATAATGAAGTGTATACCCCTAAATTAATTTATAATTGCATTTAGATCATGTTCACATCATCTTCAATAATTGATAATCTTAACCAGTCAGAAGGGTTAGAATATAAAAAATTATGCAGATTATTAAAAATAACAAAGAAATCTGATAAGGATAAATTAGATATTGCTTTAACAGCTCTAGAAAAACTTGAAATAATTAATAAAAATGAAAATGATGAATATACTTGCATAAAGGATAATGATCATCTTGTCGCCAAAATAAGATGTAGTAGCAAAGGTTATTGCTTTGCTGTAAGAGGAAAAGACAAAGAAGATATCTACATTAAAGAAAATCTACTTAACTATGCATGGAATGGAGATAAAGTTTTAGTAAGGATAATAAAAGAGGGATATAGAAGAAGATCCCCTGAAGGAATAGTTGATTGTGTTCTTGAAAGATCAAATCAAATACTTCTTTCTAAAGTAGAAATAATTAACAATAATGTATATGCAATCCCTATAGACGATAGGATCCTTTCTAAAATTAAACTTCCAAAAGAGAATGAAGAATACACTTTCAAGCCAGACAATAAGAATATAGTAAAAGTTGAGATTGATAGATTCCCCATAGGTCAAGAAGAAGGACTAGGTCATGTGATACAAGAACTAAAACTAAACAATAATGAAGAATATGATACAGACTTTGTTTTATCTAAAAGCAACATCGTTAAATCATACGATTTAAATCATATTGAATCAAAAAAAATAGAACAAAGGGAGAGGATAGACCTTACAGATAAAAACTCTTATTTATTCAAAAGTTGGAATTCAAATAATTCTCCAATGCTCCCAATGATTCAAATAGAGCAGGGAAAAAATAAAAATACTAAATTATGGATACATACAAATAATCTTGCAGAAAGAGTAGATCTAAATAGTAAAAAATCTCTTGAAATATTATTCAAAGGCTTTGAATCATTACCTTCATTAAATGATTGGCAAAACTACCTTGGTGAAGCCCTAAGAAATGATTCTGAATTTAAATTTGGTGAAAAGAATGAAGCAATAAGTCTCTGTATCAATTTAAATAGTGATAATGAAATAATTGATTGGTCATTTCATCTTACTTTAGTAAAATGCACTCTTATTGTTGGAAGTGATCATACTGACGCGCTTCTATCTAGAAAAAGCAAATCAAGAATAACCTCTCGGGTATTAAAACCTATAAAGGAATATATTGACGATTTAGATAAAATATTAGAAATTTCATGTTCATTCAGAGAAAACCATCTTTTGGAGGGTAAGGTGGAAATTCCTGCGCCACTGAATAAGATTGAAGCTCTAGAAGAATTTTTTATTCACAATCCAGCTGAATATTCAAAAGGATATTTTGAATCATTAAATAAAGATGATTGCCAAACTTACCTTTCACCAATACTATATGAAGCTAATTTAATATGGTTCAAACATTCAAATCAATATGGCT
>CACNMX010000014.1 GCA_902621675.1 uncultured Prochlorococcus sp.
CAACGTTATTGCTGACAATTCTTTTAGCCATAGGATTATTTTTTTTTCTTAGGGCTTCCAGTAAAGATAGAACTACCATCGTTGAAGTTTCATCTTCTCAGCAGCCAGTGATGGTTTTAAATGGTTTATGTGAATGGCTTAATTTAAGGGGATGGAAGCAAACAGGAGGAGATTTTGAACAAAGGATTTTAATATTCAAGGGTCAAGTTGTATCTAGTAAATCTTTAGCAATTTTTTTAGGTTTTCTAGGCGGTTTTGGTTCTTCTGCTTTGGGGTTAGTAATTATTCAAATATATCCTGAATTAGGTTGGTGGCCTATTCTTTTGGGCTTAATTGGCGGCCCTTTATCTGGAATTGTTTATTTTAAAAAATCAGCAAGGGAGGAGAAATTTGAATTAAGGTTGATAAATGAAAATGAAAATGATTCAACTTTCATGAGATTAAGAGCGCATAGGGATGAATTAATCTCTTTAGAAAATGAACTTGGAGAAAAACTTCAATTGAAAAGTGACGGTTCTTTATTTAAAACACCTATTTAAGATAATTTAAAAAGTTATTCAATCATTTTTAATCAAAGATATTATTCTCTATACAGAATTTCTCTAAATCTTTATCATTAAACCAATCTTGGGGCTTTGTAAAAATTGTTGTGAGAAATTCCTCTCTAGAACCTTTTTTAGCTTTATACCCATATTCCCATCTTGCTAAAGGGGGTAAGGACATCAATATAGATTCAGTTCTGCCGTTTGTTTGTAATCCAAAAATCGTCCCTCTATCCCAAACTAAATTGAATTCGACATATCTACCTCTTCGATATAGCTGGAATTCTCTTTCCCTCGATGAATATGTTTGAGCAGCTCTATTTTCAATAATGGGTAAATATGAAGGGAGAAATGCCTGCCCACAGTTTTCTGCTAAAGAAAATAAATTATCCCAATTCAAATTAGATTTGCCAATATTTTGTGAAGCTTTTGATGCCTCTCCATTTTGATTATTTCCCCTATAAATATTTCCTGAACCATCTTGATAATCATAAAAAATACCTCCTATGCCTCTAGATTCTTTTCTATGCTTCAAGAAGAAATATTCATCACACCATGGTTTGAATACTTTATGCAAATCTTTATCAACTTTTTCGCAAGCTTTTTTATGCTCGTTATGAAAATTTCTCACATCAGAAAGATAAGGATAAAAAGGGGTTAAGTCTGCACCTCCTCCAAACCACCAAACAGGACCTGCTTCGAAATATCGATAATTCAGATGAACTGTAGGAATATAGGGATTCTTAGGATGCAAAACCATAGAAGTTCCCGTAGCAAACCATTCATGACCTTTTGCTTCGGGCCTTTGCGAGACTATAGATTGAGGTAATTCTTTTCCCTTTACTTCCGAGAAATTTACGCCTGCCTGCTCAAAAATAGATCCATTTTTTAACACTCTTGATCTTCCACCGCCACCTTCGTCTCTTAGCCAGGATTCTTCTGTAAATTTTCCTTTGCCATCTACATTTTCAAGTCCTGAACAAATTTTGTCTTGTAGAGTTAATAAGAGATTTTTAGTTTTTTCTCTCGAGTTTTTAGGAGGTTCATTCAACATGTATTTAGTAAATCTTGAAGAAAAAAATTTTTTGGTTAATTATAAGTTTCTCTTTATAATTTCTCTTAGGGGGTCCTTATTGCCTATTATTTGATAGTTCGACATAGTTCTTAATCTTTTAAAGAGTCGACTACCTTGTTAAAAAATTTAAAAATTTAATGACCACAATAGAAGATGCTAAATTTGCTTTACAAAAAGTTCTAGATGCTGGATCACAGAAAAATGTAATTGAATTAGCTTGGATTAAAAATGTAAGAGTAACTATACCGAGAGTAATCGTAACATTATCACTACCATCTTTTGCAAATTCTCAGAGAGATAGAATTGTACAAGAGGTTAGAATGGTACTACTTGATTTTGAAGATATTGATGATGTTCAAATAGAGATAGATAATAATCCTTCCAAAACAGAATCTCAAAATCAAAGTAATACTCCTGATTTGCAGAAGATTGATGGGATTCGCCATATCATAGCTGTAAGCAGTGGTAAAGGTGGAGTTGGGAAAAGTACCATTGCAGTTAATCTCGCTTGTTCTCTAGCTAAATTAGGCTTAAAAACTGGTTTACTGGATGCGGATATATATGGACCTAATACGCCCTCAATGATGGGAGTTGCCGAACAGAATCCAAAGGTGACAGAGGGTAGTGGCAGTGATCAAAGGTTAATACCAATAAATAAATATGGAATTTCATTGGTATCAATGGGTTTTCTCATAGAAGAAGGTCAGCCAGTTATATGGAGAGGACCAATGCTTAATAGTATTATCAGACAATTTTTATACCAAGTTGAATGGAATAATCTTGATTTTTTGGTTATTGATTTGCCTCCAGGGACAGGAGACGCTCAAATATCCCTTTCTCAATCTGTGCCTATTTCTGGAGCTATAGTTGTCACTACTCCTCAACAAGTATCTTTGCAAGATGCAAGGAGGGGATTAGCAATGTTTAAACAACTCGGAGTACCTTTACTGGGAATTGTAGAAAATATGTCAGTATTTATTCCGCCAGATATGCCAGGTAAAAAATATGAAATTTTTGGTAAAGGTGGTGGACAAACATTAGCTAACGAAAATGACTTACCGTTATTAGCTAAGATTCCTATTGAAATCCCTCTCGTTGATGATAGTAATAAAGGGGTACCAATCTCAATAAGCCAGCCCAATAAAGAAAGTTCTGTTGTATTTGGTAAGTTAGCTCAATTAATTAAGAATCAATTTGTTAATGCTTAATTAATGTTTAAGAGAATTTCTTTATTAAATAACAGAGGATTTTTACAAAAAAAAGACAATTTTAATAGAGGTTTTTTATTCTCTTCGCTACTTATAATTCCCCTTTTTTTAGTTATTATTTCGGGTTTATTGATAAAAAGTATTCAGGGTGAATTTTTAGTAACGAACTATTTAAGTCATATAATAACTGGCTTTTTAGGTTATTTTTTAGCATTTTTTATTTCTTATATACCGATAGAGAGAATTAGAAAGTATGTGGTTCCGTTTTATTTTTTTACTTTAATATCCTTATTATTAATTTATTTTTTTGGTATTTCAGTTTCTGGAGCTCAAAGATGGCTAAACTTGGGCATCTTTTCTTTTCAGCCTTCAGAGGTAGCTAAACTTAGTAGTGTATTAACTCTCGCTTTAGTACTTGACAAAAAAATAATTCTAAAAATAAGAGATTTAGTATTGCCCTTTTTAGTAGTTGTTATTCCTTGGTTTTTAATTTTCTTTCAACCGGACTTAGGAACCTCTTTAGTTTTAATTGTTTTGACAGGTGTAATGCTCTATTGGTCGCAAATGCCTATAGAATGGATTTTGATCTTAGTGTTTTGTGTTGTCACATCTATATTATATCTAACCTTACCAACTCTTCTTATTTTCTGGATTCCAGTAATAGGATATCTTGCCTATAGATCTTCAAAAAAGAAAATTATTTTTTCTGCTCTCGCTATTTCCTTCCATTTATTAGTGGCAAAATTTACACCAATTTTGTGGCAATATGGCTTAAAAGAATATCAAAAAGATAGATTAGTTTTATTTTTAGATCCATATAGAGATCCATTAGGTGGCGGATATCATTTGATACAGAGTAAAATTGCTATTGGTTCTGGAGGATTATTTGGGACTGGTTTGCTACGAGGCAAGCTGACTAATTTGCAATTTATACCTGAACAACATACTGATTTTATATTCAGTGCTCTAGGGGAAGAATTAGGTTTTGTGGGATGCGCGATAGTTTTATTTTTGTTCTTTTTTTTGATTAAAAAACTTATTAATACTGCAAAAATTGCTAGGACTCACTTTGAATCTCTAATTGTTATTGGAATAGCCTCAACTTTTTTATTTCAAATAATTATTAACTTATTTATGACTATTGGATTAGGACCTGTTACTGGAATTCCCCTTCCTTTTATGAGCTACGGTCGAACGTCATTGGTGACTAATTTTATATCTATTGGATTTGTTTTATCTATATTGAAACGATCTAGATCACTAAGAAGTTAATGAAATCACAAATAACTATAAAAAAAATTCAAGAGCTTTTGATTAAAGGAGCTCAAACCATATATGTCGATGATGATACATCCCGAAGAATGTGGTGGGCTTCTTTAGAAGTTATTCAAAAAGATTTTCTTTCTAAGAATTATAAACAGGGGGGGATGTGGGTTGCCTCGCCTTTACCAGCTTTTAATGATAAAAAATTTTTAAATCAACTTCATGGATGGCTTTGGGCTCCTGAGGGGTTCCCATACTTTCAAAATGAAAATGCAGGTTTTTTACCAGTCAATAATTCAGAAAAGATAAAAAAAGATTTCGATTTAGTTAGTAATTATAAAGTCTTGAATCTTTGTCATGAAGATGGTTATGAACCTTTCTTGATGATAATCACTCCAAATTTCCAATGCGTATTATCAATTGTAGGAGAAAAAGATAAGAAAATTCTATTAATGAAGTGTGATGAAGAGAGCCTAAAACTTTCAATTGAATTAATGCATGCAAAATTAGATCAAGAAAATTATGAGGAAGGAGTAAAATTTCGTAAAGCAATCAATAATTTAGGTAACCTTAATATCAATAATCAATTTGAAAAATTATTTTGGCCAATGTTATCTGCAAAATTGGCGAATATTACGCCAATTCATAATATACAGAATTCCGTGAAAAATGATGAAAGAAACGTTCAAATAACTGAAGCAAAATTATTACGTGCAATTTCTCATGAAGTAAGAACCCCTTTGGCAACAATAAAAACCCTAATAAGTTCTACTTTAAAAAAATATAAAATGGATGAATCAATGAGAAATCGTTTAATTCAAATAGACAATGAATGTAATGAACAAATTGATAGGTTTGGTTTAATCTTTAATGCAGCAGAATTAGTTGGTAATGAAGTGCCATCATTGAATAACTTGGCTAAAATTAATTTAGCCGAAATTTTCAAAAAACTTGCTCCTTTATGGAATAAACAACTAAACCGACGTGGTATTTCGTTGAAGATAGATATCCCCAATCAACTTCCACAAATTTTGAGTGATTCTGAAAAGTTAGAATTAATGTTAAGAGGATTAATTGATAAAAATACTAGAGGATTAAAAGAAGGTAGTACATTAATTTTAGAATTAAGACCAGCTGGTCAAAAACTTAAACTTCAACTCAAAGTACAAAAATTAGATAACAATCAAAAAGAAATTCTAAAAAAAGATATCGGTTCTGATATTGGTCCTGTTTTAAATTGGAATCCTCAAACGGGAAGTTTACAACTTAGTCAAAATGCCACTCAAAAATTGTTAGCTAGTTTAGGAGGACATGTAACACGAAGACGAAACACTGGGTTAACAGTATTTTTTCCGATTTCAGATTCAAAATGAAAACAGAAAGAAGTTGTAAATATATTAAATAATGTAGAAAATTTCTTACCAATTTGAATTTTGCAAAATATGAATGCTAATTTCTTATAAGAAATAACTCAAAATCTAGGATGACTGAAACTTTAGTTGGTCAATTTCCAAAGCATATAGGAAGTACTGGGGGTTTATTAAACTCAGCAGAGACCGAAGAAAAATATGCAATTGTATGGAAAAGTTCAAAGGAACAAGCATTTGAATTGCCCACCGGTGGTGCCGCTGTTATGCATGAAGGTGATAATTTGATGTACTTCGCAAGGAAAGAACAATGCCTTGCATTAGGGACGCAATTAAGAGCTTTTAAACCAAGAATTGAGGACTTCAAAATCTACCGAATTTTTCCAGGTGGCGATATTGAATTTTTACACCCAAAAGATGGTGTATTTTCTGAAAAAGTAAATGAAGGCAGAGAGAAAGTAGGACATAATCCAAGAAGAATAGGTGAGAATCCTAATCCAGCTGGTTTGAAATTTACAACCAAGAATACTTTTGATTAACTGCCTAAAAGTTGATATAAAAGCAGAAAATAATTATAATTTGGGTTGAAATTTTAAGTATGATCAGCTCACAGAAAAATAGTTTTTTAAAGGCTTACGAAGAAGGTAAAAATTTTATACCTATTATTCAAACTTGGCCAGCAGATTTAGAGACTCCATTATCGACTTGGTTAAAATTATCCTCAAAAGATACCCATGGCGTATTTCTTGAATCTGTTGAAGGTGGGGAGAATTTGGGCAGGTGGAGTATCGTCGCTACTAAACCTCTTTGGGAAGCAGTTTGTAATGGAGAAGAAATAGTTAAAACTTGGAATAATGGTAAAACTGAAACGCATAAAGGTGATCCTTTTGATATTTTAAAGAGTTGGACAAAGGAATATAAGTCAACCATGCTTGATGACTTACCATCAATTGGACAGTTATATGGCTCTTGGGGTTATGAATTAATAAATAGAATAGAACCAAGCGTTGCAATAAATGAAATACCAGAAAACAATATCCCTTATGGCTCTTGGATGTTTTTTGATCAGTTAGTTGTTTTTGATCAAATAAAAAGATGTATTACTGCAGTGGTTTATGTAGATACAACTTCTTCAAAAGACTCCTCGATTGAAGAATTGTATCAAAACTCAATTTCTAAAATTCAGAAAATTAGAAATTTAATGAGAGTTCCTCTAAAAGAAAATGAGTTTTTAGATTGGAATGAAAATGAGAATTTGAATTTAGATATAGAAAGTAATTGGAAGAAAAAAGATTTTGAGGATGCAGTTCTCTCTGCAAAAGAATACATAAGAAAAGGAGATATCTTTCAAATAGTTATAAGTCAGAGATTCCAAACTCAAGTCAGTAATGATCCCTTTAATTTATATAGAAGTTTGAGGATGGTTAATCCATCCCCATACATGTCATTTTTTGATTTTGGCTCATGGTATCTGATAGGTTCAAGTCCTGAAGTAATGGTGAAAGCTGAAAAAAATAAAAATAGTCAGATTGTTGCAAGCTTAAGACCAATAGCTGGCACAAGACCTCGAGGTATTGATAATCAACAAGATTTGGAATTAGAAAAAGATTTATTAAAAGATCCAAAAGAGATAGCTGAGCATGTAATGCTTATTGATCTTGGTAGAAATGATCTCGGAAGAGTTTGTGAAATAGGTACTGTGAAGGTCAAAGATTTAATGGTTATTGAGAAATATTCACATGTTATGCATATAGTTAGTGAAGTTGAGGGAGTCTTAAAAACTAATGCTGATGTATGGGATTTGCTAAAAGCATCTTTTCCCGCTGGGACAGTAACTGGTGCGCCAAAAATAAGAGCTATGCAATTGATTAAGCACTTTGAGAAAGATGCAAGAGGACCTTATGCCGGTGTTTACGGATCTATTGATATTAATGGTGCCTTAAATACGGCAATTACGATAAGAACTATGATAGTTAAACCCTCAAAAGATGGAAAATATGATGTTTCAGTGCAAGCAGGTGCTGGAATAGTTGCTGATTCTTTGCCTGAGAATGAATATCAAGAGACTATAAATAAAGCAAAGGGGATACTAAAAGCAATAGCATGTTTCGATAAATAAATGAGTCAAAATAATCTTTATAAGGGTTTTGAAGTGGAACTTTTCACAGGTTCTTTGAATTCTCATATTGGTGTTTCTGATGAAATTGAGAAAAAATTTCCTGATTTTGTCAAAGAGCCTGATAACAGAAACGTTGAATACATTACAACGCCTGAAAAAGACTACAATTATTTATACAAGAAATTAATAACTCCCAGAAAAAAGTTAAGGCGATGGCTAAACAACAAGGACTTAACAATCATTCCTTCTTCGACTCTTTGTTTTAAGCACGATAATCAATTTCAAAGATCTGATATTGAAAATGTTTATCATCAATTTATACAAGATAATTATGGAACCTCTGTTGCAACATCAAGTGTACATATAAACGTAGGGATAGATGATGTAGATAAGCTTTTTGCGGCTATTAGACTAATAAGATCTGAGGCTGCTTTATATCTATCTCTAAGTGCTAGTTCACCTTTTTTAAATAATAAAATTACGGAGAATCACTCTCAGAGATGGATCCAGTTTCCTAAAACACCAAGTAATGTCCCTTTTTTTGTAAATCATAGTTCTTATATCGATTGGATCGAGGAAAATATAGCTAATAAAAAAATGCAAAATATTAGGCATTTTTGGTCTTCAATCCGACCAAATGGTCCCCAAAGACCTTTAATTCTTGATCGTTTGGAATTAAGAATTTGTGATTTTGTTTATGATGTTAACTTGCTTTTAGGGATAACGGCCATGATAGAACTAAGGATTTTAAATCTTTTTGAAAATATAAATACCTTAGATCCTCTGAATGCCAGTTTTTTCCCTATTGATAAATTATCAGAAATATGTGATCAAAATGAAACTAATGCTGCTAAAAATAGTCTGAATTCAGAATTGATTCATTGGCAAGATGGCAAAAAAATTATTTGTAGAGAGTGGATTAAAAACTTATTAATAGATTTAACATGCACAGCAGAAAATTATGGAATGAAACACCTTTTGATTCCAATCTATAAAGTCCTTGAAGAAGGTAATCAATCTATGAAATGGATCAATCAATATGAAAAAGGTCTGTCTATTGAACAAATAATGAAAATTTCTATTGCGGATATGATAAGGAGTGAAGGCGAGAATATTTGATTATTTCAATAAACATTTGATCTGAACATTTTTACTTGTGACATAATGATTATATGGAATCTTTTCTACAGAAAAAAAATAATAACGTGGATCTGATAAGTAACAATGATCCACTCGATAAAAATCGTCTTTTAATTGAAGATCTGTGGGAATCTGTACTTAGAGAAGAATGCCCAGATGATCAAGCAGAGAGATTGATACAGCTTAAAGAATTAAGTTATTCAAAACAAATTGATGGAGAAAGTTCAAAAACTTTTAAAAATGAAATAGTTGATATTGTAAATTCTATGGATTTAGCAGAATCAATTGCAGCAGCAAGGGCGTTTTCATTATATTTTCAACTAGTGAATATTTTGGAACAAAGAGTTGAGGAAGATAGATATATACAAAGCTTTACCAATAAGGATGTTCAAAAATCGCCCGACAATCTTGATCCTTTTGCTCCGGCATTGGCTAGACAAAATGCTCCAGTAACTTTTAGAGAATTATTTTACAGGCTGAGGAAATTAAATGTACCACCAGGTAAATTAGAAGAGTTATTGCAAGAAATGGATATCCGTTTAGTTTTTACTGCACATCCGACTGAGATAGTAAGACATACGATTAGACACAAGCAAACAAGAGTAGCAAATTTGTTAAAAAAAATACAGATCGAACAATTTCTGACAAAAGAAGAAAAAAGCTCCCTAAAAAACCAATTAAAAGAGGAAGTAAGACTTTGGTGGCGAACAGATGAATTACATCAATTTAAACCATCAGTTTTAGATGAAGTTGATTATGCCTTGCATTATTTTCAACAAGTTTTATTTAATGCTATGCCTCAATTGAGGGGCAGGATCGCTGAAGCACTCACTGAAAATTATCCAGATGTTCAGTTGCCTTCTGAATCTTTTTGTAACTTCGGTTCTTGGGTAGGCTCCGACAGAGACGGTAATCCATCGGTCACTCCTGAGATTACATGGAGAACTGCTTGCTACCAAAGGCAATTGATGTTGGAAAGATATATTGTTGCGACGTCTAATCTTAGAGATCAATTAAGTGTCTCAATGCAATGGAGTCAAGTAAGTTCTTCTCTATTAGAGTCACTCGAAACGGATAGAGTTAAGTTTCCAGAAATCTATGAAGCGAGGGCTACAAGATATAGATCAGAACCTTACAGACTCAAATTAAGTTATATTTTGGAAAAATTAAGGTTAACACAAGAAAGAAATAATTTATTAGCTGAAAATGGGTGGAAATTTGACTTAGAGGGGGAGATTGACAACAAAAATCTAGATAAAGTTGAAAACTTATATTACAAGTCAGTAAACGAATTTACTTATGATCTCGAACTGATTAAAAATAGCTTGATTAGTACAGATTTAACTTGCGAGTCAGTAAATACCTTACTTACTCAGGTTCATATTTTTGGATTTTCTTTAGCAAGTTTGGATATTCGTCAAGAGAGTACAAGGCATAGTGATGCGATACAAGAGCTTACAAATTATCTTGATTTAACTGTTCAATATGACCAAATGTCTGAGGAAGAGAAAATTAAATGGCTTATAGACGAATTAAATACTAAGAGGCCTTTAATTCCCTCTGAAGTTAACTGGACAAAAACTACGGAAGAAACCTTTTCAGTTTTTAAAATGGTTAAAAGACTACAGCAAGAATTTGGAAGTCGTATATGTCATTCTTATGTAATTTCAATGAGTCATAGTGCATCTGATTTGCTTGAAGTTCTTTTATTGGCAAAAGAAATGGGACTTCTTGATCAAAATTCGCAAAAGTCAAAATTATTAGTTGTTCCTCTTTTTGAAACTGTTGAAGATCTTAAAAGGGCACCAGAAGTAATGGAAAAATTGTTTAAATTAGACTTCTACAGATCATTATTGCCAAAAGTTGGAGAATCCTTTAAACCTCTGCAAGAATTAATGCTTGGATATTCTGATAGCAATAAAGATTCAGGGTTTGTCTCTAGTAATTGGGAAATTCATAGAGCCCAAATAGCTCTTCAAAATCTTTCAAGCAGGAATAACATATTGCTTAGACTTTTTCATGGAAGAGGTGGTTCTGTAGGTAGAGGAGGAGGACCAGCCTATCAGGCAATATTGGCTCAACCTAGCGGCACTTTAAAAGGTCGAATAAAAATAACAGAACAAGGTGAAGTTTTAGCTTCTAAATATAGTCTTCCAGAATTGGCTTTGTATAACCTTGAGACTGTAACTACAGCTGTAATCCAAAATAGCTTGGTAAATAATAGGCTTGATGCTACTCCAGAATGGAATCAATTAATGTCTAGGTTGGCAGAAACATCAAGGTCTCACTACAGAAAATTAGTGCATGAAAATCCTGATTTGTTAAATTTCTTTCAAGAGGTCACTCCAATAGAAGAAATAAGTAAATTACAGATATCTAGTAGGCCTGCTAGAAGAAAAAAAGGTGCAAAAGATTTATCTAGTTTGCGAGCTATTCCATGGGTATTTGGATGGACACAAAGTAGATTTCTTTTGCCTAGTTGGTTTGGAGTAGGTACTGCATTGTCCTCTGAATTAAATTTAGATCCACAACAAGTTGAATTATTAAGAGTCCTGCATCAAAGATGGCCATTTTTTAGGATGCTTATATCTAAGGTAGAAATGACCTTATCTAAGGTGGATTTAGAAGTGGCTAGATATTATGTTGATACTCTTGGGAGTAAAGAAAATAAAGATTCTTTTGATAATATTTTTAAAGTAATTTCTGAAGAATATAATCTCACGAAATCTTTAATACTTGAAATTACAGGTAAAAATAAGCTTCTTGAATCTGATAGAGACTTGAAATTATCAGTAAGCTTAAGAAATAAGACAATCATTCCATTAGGCTTTTTGCAGGTTTCATTATTAAGAAGACTAAGAGACCAGACAAGACAACCTCCAATAAGCGAGTTTGTGATGGACAAAGATGAATCTAGAAGAGCTTACAGCAGAAGTGAACTATTAAGGGGGGCACTTTTAACTATTAATGGTATAGCAGCTGGCATGAGAAATACAGGTTAATAATTGCAATATTTTTCTAAAAAAAAACTTGTTCTCCCAGAAGGTTATTTTGTTAACTCTTCTCAAATCCCATTAGCTAAAGAGGTTAACAAACTTTTAGCGAATTGTGGTTGTGATACATTTCCAATCAAACCTCTTTCCGAGGCTATTGAGAAAAGTAATTTCTTCTTTACTATACAGAGCGAATTAAAAAATAAATTATATGGCTTCGTGAGGGTTACGTCCGATAGAGGATTGAATGCAAACTTGTGGAATTTAAGTGCATTGCCAGGTAATAATCAGAAACTTTATTATTCAATATTGCTTCAAGTAACTCTTGAGAAAATAAATAGAGAAATGCCTGGATGCAGTATTTCTGTACAGGCGCCGGTATCTTCGTTTCTTAGTTTAGAGGAAAATGGATTCATACTAGATCCCAATGGAATAAGAGTAATGGGATATAAACTTTAAAAATGATGTTACGAGCATGGAGGGATTCGAACCCCCGACTCTCAGAACCGGAATCTGATGCTCTATCCAACTGAGCTACATGCCCTTTAATTTTTCAATTTCTTTAAAGAAAATCTAAATATTTTAAACTTAGCTAATTTAATTAATGAATGCACAAAAAAAATTTTTTTAAATAAATTAAAAATTAAAAATTTTCGGAACCATAAAAGTTTTGAAATTGATTTAAAAGAGCAAAGAACAATTGTTCTTGGCTGTAACGGTATTGGCAAGTCAAATTTACTTGAATCGGTTGAATTTTTAAGTCAATTGAAATCTAATAGAGCAATAAGCGATAAAGATTTAATAGAGAATGACAGTGATATGGCTGTAGTCATAGGGCAGATAAATTTTAAAGACGATTTAAAGTTAAATTTATTCCGAAAAGGCCCAAAAAAAATTTACGTCAATGAATCAATATTGAAAAAACAGAGTGAAATTAAGAATTATATTCGGAGTGTATGTTTCTGCTCTCATGATATAGATATTGTTAGGAGTGAACCAAGCTATCGAAGAACATGGATTGATAAAGTCGTATCTCAGCTTGAACCAGTATATTTAGATCTTATGAGTAGATTTAATAGGCTTTTAAAGCAAAGAAGTCATTTTTGGCGTTCGGAAAGTTTATTAAAAAACCAATCTTCAGATATTATTGAAAGCTTTGATATTCAAATGTCAATAATAAGTACAAGAATTTTTAGGCGTAGACGAAGGGCTTTATTAAAAATAAAACCATATGTTGAATATTGGCACAATCATTTAAGTAAATCTAAAGAGCAAATAGATATAAATTATCTTTCTGGGATACAAAATATAAGTCCAGAAGAAGAAGAAGAAGAAGTTATTAGTAAAAAAATAGTAGAACAACTTTTAAATCAGCGTTCAATAGAAGCATTGACTGGTAAATGTAATTTTGGACCTCATCGTGATGATGTTGAGTTTCTAATTAATAATGTTTCAGTAAGAAAATATGGTTCGTCTGGACAGCAAAGGACTTTTATCTTGGCTTTAAAGATGGCTGAACTCGATTTATTAACTAAAACATTAAGTGTCCCTCCAATACTTATATTGGATGATGTCTTGGCCGAATTAGATTTAACCAGGCAAAATTTGTTATTAAATTCTGTTGGCAAAGATAGTCAATGTTTTATAAGTGCGACACATTTAGATAAATTTAATCAGTCTTTCTTAGGCTCTTCACAAATGATTCACTTATAATTTCAATAAGGGATGATTTTTAGCTAATCTTAATTTCATATAAATTTCTTAAATGGAAATCTACAAAAAAAGTCAAATTTTAAGCTCGTTAAGTGATGAGGAAAAATTAAGTCATCAAAGTAAACACCTTTTGTTGGAACTTTATAGATGCGATCGCGAAAAGTTAAATGATGAATCTTTTTTGCGCTGTATTTTAAATAGAGCTGCTAAATTGGCAAATGCAACAGTTCTTAATTTAATAAGTAATAAATTTGAACCTCAAGGGGTTACGGCAATTGCTCTACTGGCTGAATCTCATATTTCAATACATACTTGGCCCGAATCTAATTATTCTGCAGTCGATATTTTTACATGTGGTCAAAATATGATGCCAGAAGTCGCTAGCCAATATTTAATTAAATCTTTGTTGGCAAAAGAACATTCTTTGCGTGTCATTGAGCGAAATCCACCTCTAGCAGTTCCTAAACAGATCAGGACGGTTTTTTAAATTCAATATTACCTATTTAATTTTCCGCTTATTAGTCCTTCAAGATCTAAGCTTGTGCAATTAAATCCTAAATTAGAGAAATATTGAACTAACTCACTAAAATTATATTTGCTAAAAAAATTTTTCAATTCATGTTGAGGGATTTCTATTCTTGCAGTTGAGCCTTGGCATCGAACTCTAACCTCAGATAATCCACCTTCTTTAAGGTATTCTTCTGCTTTCTCAACCATTTTTAACCTTTCACTAGTTATTTCATGACCATAGGGAAATCTTGATGATAAGCAAGGTTGAGCCGGTTTATCCCACCAAGGGAAACCTAATGCTTTTGAAATATCCCTGATGTCTTGCTTTGAGAATTTAAATTTTGCGAGGGGAGAAATAACTCCTGCTTGTTTTGAGGCTTGTATTCCTGGTCTGTAATCTTTAAGATCATCTAGATTGACTCCATCTAAAACGATCTTGTAATTAAGTTTTTTTGAGAGGTAGGTTGTATGTTTGTGAAGCTCTTTTTTGCATGCAAAGCACCTATCCATAGGATTTTTATTGTAACTTGGTTGTTCTAATTCTGATGTGTTAATTTCTAGATGCTTTACTCCAATCCATTTTGCTTGGCTTCTTGCTTCTTCACGAAGAGTATTGGCTAATGCAGGAGAAATACCTGTTATTGCAATTGCTTTACTACCTAATTGTTCGAATGCTAATGATGCTACTAATGTACTGTCAACTCCTCCGGAATAGGCAATACAAGCACTATCAAGATTCTTAAAGTAACTTCTAATTGTATAAAGCTTTTCACTTTGTTCATCAGAGAGAATTTCTAGTTGATTGAACATGGTAATTACTTTAGAATTCAAATTACCTATGAATAGGTTGAATTTATTATTAAATATTTAATAATATTTTTATCTATATCTTAGATTAAATTTATTAATTTTGTTCAATTGACGAATACGAGTAGAAATAGAGGAATTGGTATTGTCACAGCAAGTGACAGTCAAGAAAGATCAAAAGGTCAATTACATATTTACGACGGAGAGGGTAAGGGTAAAAGTCAGGCTGCTTTAGGAGTAGTTCTCAGGACAATAGGATTAGGAATATGCGAAAAAAGACAGTCACGAGTTTTACTTCTAAGATTTTTAAAAGGTCCTGAGAGGCCATATGACGAGGATTCAGCAATAGAGGCTTTGCAAAGAGGCTTTCCACATTTAATTGACCATGTGAGGACAGGAAGGTCTGAATTCTTTACTGCTGACCAAGTGACAAAGTTTGATATTGGTGAGGCTGAGAGAGGCTGGAATATTGCTAAAGGAGCAATTGCTAGTTCTCTTTATTCTGTAGTTGTACTAGATGAGTTGAACCCAGTTCTTGATCTAGGAATGCTTGATATCAAAGAAGTAGTTAACTCTCTTCAAAATCGTCCAGATGGATTAGAAATAATTATTACAGGGAGGGCAGCACCTCCCTCTTTGGTAAGAATATCTCAACTTCATTCAGAAATGAGACCACGTTTTATAGGAGATTTATTAAAACAAACTGGACAAAGTAGTTCTAGTGGCGGAATTGAGATTTACACAGGTGAAGGAAAGGGTAAATCCACAAGTGCACTCGGTAAAGCTCTTCAAGCTATCGGTAAAGGAATATCTCAAGATAAAAGTCATAGAGTTTTAATATTACAGTGGTTAAAAGGTGGAAATGGATATACCGAAGATGCTGCTATTGAAGCTTTGAGAGAGAGTTACCCTCATTTAGTAGATCATTTGCGTTCAGGGAGAGATGCCATCGTGTGGAGAGGTCAGCAACAACCAATTGATTATGTTGAGGCTGAAAGAGCATGGGAAATTGCTAAAGCTGCTATTTTGTCTGGTCTGTATAAAACAATTATTTTAGATGAATTAAATCCAACTGTTGATTTAGAATTGTTACCTGTAGAATCAATACATCAAACGTTATTAAAAAAACCAGCAAATACAGAAGTTGTAATTACTGGCAGGTGTAAAAATGAACCTTCATACTTTGAACTAGCAGATGTTTACTCTGAAATGGTTTGTCATAAGCATTATGCAAATGTGGGAGTTGATTTGAAAAGAGGTGTAGATTACTAACTATTCTTGAAAATTAATTGCACAATATTTTTTTATCTTTTCAATGCCACCTTCAATAGATCTTGATTGAATTTTGAATTGAGACAATATTCTTGAAGCTTTTTCAGAACGTTTTCCTGATTTACATATAGTGAAAACCTCTTTACTTAAACTTTCTTTTTGAATAAATTTTAAGTCAGATTCTTGGTTCAAATGACTTAAGGGAATTGATATAGATCCCTCTATTGCAGAAGTAGAAAATTCTTCATTTTCTCTAACATCAATTAAAAGAATTTTGTTGGGTTTTGCTTTATATAACCTATTGAAGTCAATAGCGTTAATACTGTTAATTAAGTCGTTTTTCTCGCAATATTCATCACTATTATAAAAACTCTCAAACTGAGACAGATTTGTTATTCGTTTATTTAACTGATCACTTTTTAGATGTAATTTTTTCATATTCATATTCAATAGATCAAAAATTAAAATCTTACCATCTAAAATTTCACCTTTTTTCAAAATGATTTTGATAATTTCATTAACCTGAAGAATTCCTATTAAACCTGTTGAAACACCAACAACCCCGTATTCTGCACAACTAGGGGCAGCATTTTTTGAGGGTGATTCTGGAAGTAAGTCTCTTAAATTAGGACTATCTTTATACAAATTGAAAACACTCACTTGCCCTTCAAAGCCTTGTACACTTCCAAAGACGAGGGGTTTATTTAATATCAGGCATGAATCATTTATTAAATATCTTGTACCAAAATTATCCGAGCAATCACAAATAACATCAAACTCCTTTATTAAGTCAAGAGCATTTTTAGGATTAATTCTCTTTGAAAAGGTTAATATTTCACAATTAGGATTGAATTTTTTAATTCTTTCCCTGGCAGAATCAATTTTAAGACTACCAATAGTATTTGTTTCATGAATTATTTGTCTCTGGAGATTAGACTTTTCAACTTGATCGTTATCAACTATTCCAATCCTTCCAATTCCCGCTGCAGCTAAATAAAGCAAAACGGAAGACCCAAGCCCACCTGCACCAATGCATAATACTGAGCTGTTTTTTAGATATAATTGACCCTCATAACCTATCTCTTTGAGGGTTAAATGTTTTTGATATCTTTCTTCTTCATCAGAGTTTAAGAAACTAAATTTAATATCTTTGGACATTTCGACCCCTTAATGTTTGCGAGCTGAACTATGAAATCATAATAATTAAAATAAAAATTTTAGCCTTTTAAATTTTTCTTATTACTGAGATTTATTAATGTTTTTGTTAGAACTAGAGGATAATGTGAAGTTTTTATAAATCAATTTTAAGTTAAAATATCTTCAGAAACCTTATGTACCAAAGCCTCTAAAAAAATACAAAATGTTTCGGTTCGGAATTTTGCACAACTAAAAGGTAGTCAACAGACGTTTTTTCCGATACTGTCTGGTTCATATATTAAGTTTACTGAATTCATGAGTGATAACACTCCAGAGTCAAACCAAGACTCCGGCTCCGATACAAGCTCAGAAACCAAAAGTTTTTCAGAGAAGTACTCTGATGTTATGGGAAAAGTCAACGAAACCCTTGGTAATGTTGATTGGACTCAAATGGGTAAGTACGGCAAGGCGGCAGGTATTATTGCTGTTGTCGTAATAGCTCAGATAATAATTAAAGTTGTCATTGACACGATAAACTTTTTCCCAATTCTCCCTGGTTTACTAGAACTACTTGGCGTAATTGTTGTCGGTCAATGGAGCTGGCAAAATCTTCGTACCAGTGAAAATCGTGAAGCTGTTTTAGATAAGATACAAAATCTTAAGAAGACATATTTAGGTTAGTTAAAGATTACATATTGAGAATTGCTTTTACGTAATCTTTAACTTGTTCAAAATATCCTCCTCCAAACATATTGGCGTGATTCAATATGTGATAAAAATTATAAATAATAATTCTTTTTTCAAATCCGTTCTTTATGGGAAAAACTTTATGATATTCTTCATAAAATTCTTTTCTAAATCCTCCAAATAGTTTTGTCATAGCTATATCTACTTCATTATCTGCCCACCAAGATGCAGGGTCAAATATAACCCCCTTCCCATTTTTGTCCATTCCTGCATTGCCTGACCACAAATCACCATGAACTAGTACATTTACTGGTTTGTGATTCAGCAATTCTGATTTAATTTTTTCTGTAACTTGAGTTATTGTTTCTTTATCTAAAATCGTCGATTTGAGAATTAATAATTGAGGTATTATTCTTAAGTTTAAAAAACAATCTATCCAATTATCTTCCAAGCCTTTCTTCTGATCTGTTGTTCCGATAAAGCCGTCAACTGGAGATCCAAACATTTTGGGTTTAGATTCAGCTGATTTTAAGTGCAATTCACCTAAACCTTTTCCAAGTTTTTTTTGGTCGAAGTTATGCATATCTATCCATTCAATTAAAAGAATTTCTATATTTTTTATATTTTTATATGCAATAACTTCAGGAATAACTAAGTTTTGTCGATTAATGTATTTTCTCAAATTTTGAAGACAATATTTTTCAAATTCAAGAAATTTTTTGTTTCTAGTGTTTCTTTTAAGGAATAACTTCTTGTTTGAGAATTCTATTCGCCAGGCATTATGAATATCACCCCCATGAACTTGCTCAATACTTTTTGGATAGGTTTCACCTAATTGTTCACAAATTTCGTTAATTTCAATAGGGGATAATTTTTGCATTTTAATGAGAAAGTCCGAAGTTATTGTTGTAGGCGCCGGTATAGCAGGACTAACTTCTGCTGCGATTTTATCAAAACAAGGCTTATCAGTAACTTTAATCGAATCTCATACTCAAGCCGGAGGATGTGCCGGTACTTTTAAAAGAAAGAATTATATTTTTGATGTTGGTGCAACTCAGGTTGCGGGGTTCGAAAAGGGAGGAATACATTCTAGAATTTTTGATTTTTTAGATATTCCATCCCCAGAAGCAACAATTTTAGACCCTGCTTGCATTGTTGATTTAAATGATGGTGGTAAGCCTATACATATTTGGCATGAAAAAAGTAAATGGATTGCTGAAAGAGAAATGCAGTTTCCTGGGAGTCAAAGATTTTGGAAACTTTGTACCCTCATACATGAAAGTAATTGGATTTTTGCTAATAATAATCCTGTATTACCAATAAGTAATTTTTGGGATTTTTCTCAACTTGTTAAAGCACTAGTACCTTCAAACCTTGTCACAGGTATCTTGTTGAAATCTACTATTTTTGATTTATTGCGGATATGTGGATTATCCAAGAATGATCGCTTGATAAAATTCTTAAATCTTCAACTTAAACTTTATTCTCAAGAGGACGTTTATAATACTGCAGCATTATATGGATCTACTATTCTTCAGATGTGTCAACAGCCACACGGTCTTTGGCATCTTAAAAAATCTATGCAGTCTTTAAGTGAATCATTAGAAAGTTCATTGATTAAAACTGGAGTTAATTTAATTTTTGGGCAAGAAGTTAATTCTATAAATTTTGACCATGTAAATATGTGTTGGCAAGTATCTGCTAATTCGAAAAAAAACTCATTTATTTACCAAGCAAAAGATGTGATTTATACCCCGCCTCCACAATCATTGCTCAAGCATTTGAAAGATTCCTTAAAAAGAAAAAAAAATTATAAAAATCGACTTAATAATTTGCCTAATCCAAGTGGAGCTTTAGTTTTTTATTCAGCCTTAAAAAAGGAACATATTAAAAAAACATTATCCAATCATTATCAATTTGTTTCGAAAGAATTTTGTTCGTTATTTGTATCAATTAGTGATGATGGTGATGGAAGAGCGCCAAAAGGTGAGGTTACTTTAATTGCGAGTATCTTTACCAATACAAAAGATTGGTTTGATCTAGATAAACAAACTTACTTGAAGAAGAAAAATAGTTTTATGAAAAAAATTTCGCTTGAATTGGAAAGTCAATTTGATATTGATCCTGAAAAATGGCTACATAGGGAATTAGCAACCCCATTGGGCTTTGAAAAATGGACAAAAAGACCTAATGGAATAGTTGGCGGTCTTGGTCAAAATCCAGATATTTTTGGTTTATTTGGATTATCAAGTAGGACACCTTTTGAAGGTTTATGGTTATGTGGAGATTCGATTTATCCAGGAGAGGGGACCGCAGGTGTTAGTCAGTCTGCAGTAATGGTTTCAAGGCAAATCTTAGCTTCCAAAGGCATAGAAAATTTTAGTTTATAAAATTTTGTCTGTTTTCTTTTGCTTCAGAAAGTTTCTTAGAAAGTAACTCCCAATTTTTTCCTTTAATAAGAGATTCCAGTATATCCAGATTATTTTTAAAATTATTTATGGAATTTAAAACATTAATCTGATTATTAATAGCTAAATCTAAGCCTAGTTGTTCATTACCTCCGCCAACTCTCGAAGTATCAGCAAATCCTGTAGAAGCTAATTTTTGCGTTAGATCTAATAAAGATTGATTATTTTTTGTTTGCGCGGTTTCAATTAGGGCAGAAGCTAAAAATATAGGCAAATGAGAAATTAGAGATACAGCTTCATCATGCTCTTTTGGCGAAGCTTGGCAAATTTCACAATCCATTGATTGTATGAGCTCGGAAATAATTCTGACTGAATTTAAATCACTATTTTGTGTTGGAGTAATAATCCATTTTGCATTTTTAAAAAGACCTTCAAAACCTGAATCAACTCCTTTTTTTTCTGTTCCTGCCATTGGATGAGATCCAATAAATAGAGGATGTAAATTTTCCCATGTATTTACAATTGGTTCTTTTACAGAGCCTACATCAGTTAATATTGTTTCTTTAGGTATTGATTCTACTAATTGTTGAGAAGGACTGATCAAATCTTTGATAGGCAATGCCAAAATTATTAGCTCACATTTTTTTAATAAGCTCAGATTACAGCTAACAAAATTTGCAAGTTTTTTATCCTTAGCCTTTTTTTCATTTAATTTATTATTTGCTATTCCATAAATTGTATGATTTAGACTTTGGAGTTTTAATCCTAAAGAACCCCCAATTAAACCTAATCCTACGATGCCAATTTTCATAGATTGATAAATTCAAGACTCTCTTATAGTGATACCAATTTTTTGTATATTAGGTTCATAAATTTTGTATGTATTTGAAATTAAATTAATTATAAATGCTTGAAATTTTAAGTCATCAATATTTGAAAAATTATTTGAGAGATCAAAGCATTAGTTGGGAACACATATATTCTTTTGGGAGAATAATTTCCAAATGTATTGAAAATAATTCTACATATTTAATTAATTCAGAAATTTTCTCTAGCTATGATTGGTTACCTCCAATTTTGATTTCTCTATGTTTAAAGGAAGAGGATTCAACTTTTATTTTATCTAAAGAAAAAATTCAATTTATAAGCCAATTTCAGATTGATTCATTGAGAAATCTAGGTTTTAATTTTATTTTGAAGAATGATCAACTGATTTTTGCAAATCATCATATTCGTTTGATAACAATCCAAAAATTTTTAAATGATCCCAATTCTCGTAATCTTAGAAATCATCGAATAGTTTATTCTGGAATTGAGGATATAAAACAGGATTTAAAAAATCATTTTAGGATTTCTTTACTTAAAGAAGATTGGACAAAAAATTTTAATGAATTTGAATTAATAAATCAAAAATTTATAAAAGTATATGATTCATTAAAGAAAAACTTCTTCATGAGAAAGGTCTTAGGAAAAAGTTATATCAATTTAAATGAAAAAGAAATTAGTTTTTTTTCAAACTTTTTTCATGAAAATTCTTTTTTTTCTGATAAATTTTCAAGGGTTAACAAAGCATTATCTAAAGGTTGGGCGTGCTGGGTAAAGTTAAACGATACAAATTTAGATTGGACTTTGTATTTGCAGCCAATAGATGAACTTTCCTGTATTAAGGAATTTTTCTCAAATAATAAATTTGTTTTTTTATCAGCATTGAGAAAAGATAATTTTTTCCAAATCTACTTTAAAAAACACAGTTTAGATATTGACCTGGTTATTAATTTTAAAAGTAATTTTGAAGAGAAAAAGATTTCATTATATATACCCTCTAAACAGTTGCTTCCAAATAATCCTCTTTTTACCAATTCAATCTTGGATAAATGCAAAAAGTTAATACTTTTTAGAAGGGGCTTAACTCTAGTTTTGTCTGATGATATTGATTTAAAAACTAATATTGCTACAGAATTAGCTTCTAAGTACGGGAAGAGGGTATTACTAGAGACAATTCCCTCAGGTAAAAATGAAATTCTTTGCTCTAGTTATGACTGGTGGATTATGAATTCTTATTTAATTCAAATTCCAGAACAAATTATCATTTCTTTACTCCCTATTCCAAATATGTCAGAACCTATTAATGAAATTACAGTCTCCCACAAAAAGAAGCTTTCACAAGATTGGTTTAGAGACTTCTTGCTTCCTCAAGCTAGAATTAAACTTGAAAGATCAATTTCTCCTTTAAGAAGAAATTCAGGTAAGTTAATAATTCTAGATGGAAGAGCAAATAAAAGAAACTGGGGAAGATTACTTTTGCAAAACATTCAACCCTCAAAACAAATTAACTATATGCTACCTTTTGATTAGGTTATGATTTTGTAAATATCTAAAGAAATATGGGAGAAGCAAAAAGACGTAAAACACTTGGTTTACCTCCAAAAAAAAATATTACTAAAACTAAAACTGATGACTCTCCAAGATTATTTGAATGGTTCCCCTTTACAGTCAATCAAAGAGATAACCTAATTAAATTAAGTATTAAGGCCAGTTGGTTTGGAATCGGAGGGTTAGTAATCTTATGGATTGTTGTGAGATTTATAGGCCCTGCTGCTGGGTGGTGGACTTTAGCTGATTCTTTATAAATCTAAGCTACTGTTTTTATATCATTAACAGCAATTGTATTAGCAGGATTGCTATTTAATGCTTTCATTGAATTAGAACTGACTTCAGTCCCTTCTGTTAATTTATCTTTAACCATTGATTCTACTTTGTTCCTGATTTCTGAGTTTTGATCAAGCCAAATAATTGTATTATCTCTTCCTTGTCCAATATTTTCTCCTTCATAACTATACCAAGCCCCTCTCCTTATTATGATATTAGTCTCTTCTGCTAAATCTAATAAACATCCTGTTGTACTAATACCTTTTCCGAAGAGAATGTCAAATTCTGCAATTCTAAATGGTGGTGCAACTTTGTTTTTTGCTACTTTCACTTTTGCTCTTATGCCATATTCTTCAGTACCTCTTTTAAGAGTTTGAATTCTTCTGATATCAAGTCTCACTGAGGCGTAAAATTTTAATGCATTACCTCCTGTGGTCGTTTCTGGATTGCCGTATGTAACGCCAATTTTTAGGCGTAATTGGTTTAGGAAAATTACCGTACATCCAGATTTGCCAATATTTCCTGTTATTTTCCTCATTGCTTGGCTCATTAGCCTTGCTTGGCTTCCAATTACGTGATCTCCCATCTCTCCTTCTATCTCAGCTCTTGGGGTTAGTGCCGCGACCGAGTCAACAACTACAAGATCTACTGCACTCGATCTTATAAGTTGATCAACTATTTCTAGCGCCATTTCACCTGTATCTGGCTGTGAAACTAACAAATTTTCAACATCAACACCTAAAGAGGCCGCATAAACTGGATCGAGTGCATGCTCAGCATCTACAAATGCAGCTACTCCTCCATTTTTTTGGACTTCCGCAATCGCGTGAAGCGTTAATGTAGTTTTTCCTGAACTTTCTGGTCCGTAAACTTCTACTACTCTTCCTTTTGGATAGCCTCCTCCTAATGCTAAATCTAAGGTGAGCGCTCCAGTAGATATTGTTTCTACTTTCATTCTTGAGGCGTCACCAAGTCTCATTATTGAACCTCGTCCAAAATTTCTTTCTATTTGACCTAAGACAAGACTTAATGCCTTGTCCTTTTCCTTTGATTCAGTTTTTTTCTTTTCTTCAAGGCTCATTGTTTGATTTATCGGTTAAAGTTCTTGTAATTATTCTAAATTTGGAAATTTTTATTTAAGCCAAACTTCATAAATACAAACTATAGTACATCTGTACTCTAGCTGATTATCTTTAAATTGCAACTAATTCTCTAAGATTTCCTAATTTTAATAATTTGATTCCATTACTTAACTTATTTTTATCTGATTCTTTCAAATATCCCCAATCAGCTAGGAAGCATGGAATGTGAGAAGTTTCTGAATTTAGTTTAATATCGATTAGAGTTTTTTTTCTATCTTCTATAAAGCCTAAAATTTCATAAGTTTGTGTTAGTTTTTCAGCTATTTTGATTTTTGTTCCTGATTCATAGCCAAAAATAAATTCTGGAAAAATATTTAATTGTTTAAGAATTTTTTCTGCAAATATTTTACCTTTAGTTGTTATAACTGCAGTTTTTATTCCTCTTTTGCTTAATTCTGTCATAAAATTTATAATTTCAAAAAAAGGTTTATGTAAATTTACCCACGATTTAAAATCTTTATCAATTTGGTACTTGCGAGACTTATCTAACATTTTTTGTATATCTTCTGCTATCCAGGAATTTTCATTTAATATCCTCTGGCAATTTTGATAATAATTATTAATGAAATCATCTTTATTGTCACTTTTTAATGGATTTTCTGTTTTTATAATTTCGTGAACAATTAGAATCATTTCCCAACCATATTTAACCCAAGGCCTAATTTCTTTGAAAGAATTTGGTACTCTTTGATAAAGTTTTTGATCAATATTGATGTTGGGTGAATTTAAATATCTTTCACAGGCTAGCAAGGAGCTATGCCAATATTCTTGCATTCCATCAACTATTACTCCATCAAAATCGAATAGAAAAATTTTTTGAGAAGACACCAATTGAATATTAGAACTGGGCCGCTAGGATTCGAACCTAGGAATGTCGAGACCAAAACCCGATGCCTTACCACTTGGCGACGGCCCATTAAATTACTATTTTAATACATGAAAAGATTTTTTTCTATCCAAAAAATACAAATTTTTTATAAACATAGCGCTAGTTTTGAAAAATAAAAATTTTATTTGAATGAGCTCGATTTCCATGGCTCTAGAAATTTCTGAGCTTTTTTGATCGCCAAACCCATTATTTCAGGATAATCATAGAGTTTTTTGTTATTTTTGTGAGCAAATTCAATAAGGGGCTGCATAATTTTTCTTGCAGCACTTCCAAATGCTATTCCATCTGGGAGATTATTTGAATTCAACAATTCATGAGTTTTCTCATTTGTTCCTCCTGCTAATTGAATTAATCCTGGTGGAAGATCTGAACCGATTTTTTCAAACAACTTAACAGCATCTCTACTTGTTGTAGGAGCAAGATCTCCAGACATTGGTCTTCCGTCTAGTTGCCAAATAAGGGGAATATCTAGCTCGTTAAGAATTTCATATCTTTCCCAAAGAGCTTTCAAAAGATCTTCGGGCTCTTGGACTTTTTTGAAAGATTGATTTAATCCACAACTAATAGATATATTGTCTAATTTCGTTCCAGAACTTTTAAGGATACTTACAACTTTTGTAAAAGAATCTAGGCGATTGATTTCTGTATGAATTTCTACGGCATTAGGCCTTATTTTTTGAAGTGTTGATGCTAAATCATTTTTTGACAAATTATATTCATATTCACTAATTAGATTTAGAGGACAACTATTTAAACATCTTCCACATCCATAACATTTACTCTCTTTAATTCCGAAATTATCAATTGCGAACGTGGGGCATACTTTTTCGCATGGTCTTGGACAACTAGGGGGACATTTTAATGGATCAAATTTTGCTTTTCGAAAGTGGATATCATTACCATCACTAATACTTATCATTAATCCAGGGGAGTTTTTAAAGACTTTTTTTGCCCAATCGATTCCTTTTTTTGCTGCATAAACTATAGATTCTTCTGCTGCGACATCTATGTAGTCGACACCAGCAGCAGTATAAATTGCACATAAATCCTCTATGGCAACAATATCTTCATTACTGGCACCACAAATTAACTTAATCCATTTATCTTTTGTATTCTTGGTTTTAATCAAACAATTTAATTTTCAAATTCATCCAAAATATAATTACTTAATGATTTCCATTCAAGTTTTCTTGAACCCCCCATTTCAACAACTATTGTTAGTTTATTATCGTTAGTGCAAATCTCTATTAAGCTCTCTAATTCAGATTGAGATAATACTTGACCTTCTAATAACCAAAGTAATTTATTTTTGTCATTTTCGTTAAATAACTCAGAAGCTTGAGGGATTACTTGTTGAACTTCCCCAAGCGCTCCATTTCTTCCTACACTTTGATGACCAAGGTGAGGTGGTCTAACGCCATGCAATTTGAGCAAGAAAACTTCTGGATCTCCAAGCCCTCTTGCTGAAGTTATAAAAGTTTTAAAGCCTTTGGCCCTCATTCTCCTCAAAAGACGAGTTTCATAACCACCTTCAAGAGGAGCAAATATTGCGAGACATTTGTTAGTTTTTAAATCGTTATGAAACTTTTTCCCTGAGAGAAGTAATGGCATAAAAATTTCCTTTATTTCTATTTTATTTTATTTTATGGTACTTGATGATGTACAATTGTAACTCAGTGAATTTTTAAGCTCGCAAGCTAGCCGAGCCTCTGAAAATTTCACATTTTTTAGCGTTTCGTTAAAAAACTCAGGTGGGTTTATCCCGAGAGAAACTATCTTTTATTTCAGATAAGTCTCGACCTTACTAATTGTTTTTTTATTAACTTCACCTTAATAACTGAAGGGTTTAGATAATTGAAAAATTATTACGAGCTAGCCTAATTTAGTCTTATGTCTATCGGAATTTTAGGAAAGAAATTGGGCATGTCCCAACTTTTCGATGATAAAGGTAATTCGGTACCAGTTACTCTTATAGAGGCAGGTCCGTGCCGCGTCACTCAATTGAAAACAACTGCTTTGGATGGTTATACCGCCGTTCAAATAGGTTATGGCTTGTCCAAAGAGAAGCATTTAAGCAAACCTGAAAAGGGACACTTATTGAAATCAGGTGAAGAACTTTTAAAGCATTTGAAAGAATATAGGGTTGAAGAGACTTCATCTTATGAAATCGGAAAACAAATAACTGTAAAAAACTTTGAGGTTGGTCAAAAAGTTGATATCAGTGGCAAATCTATGGGTAGAGGTTTTGCAGGTTACCAGAAAAGACATGGTTTTAGCAGAGGTCCTATGAGTCATGGCTCAAAAAATCATAGAGCACCAGGATCTACAGGAGCAGGAACAACTCCGGGTAGAATTTATCCAGGGAAAAGAATGGCAGGAAGATATGGAGGGAAACAGATAACTACCAAAGGATTATTAGTTCTTCAAATTGATGATCAGAAGAATTTGCTTGTAGTAAAGGGTTCTGTTCCAGGTAAGCCCGGCTCAATTGTCAACATTAAGCCAAATAATGTTGTAGGCAAAAAAGGAGGTGAAAAATCATGACAACACTTGAAACTTTAAAGTGGGATGGCAAAAAATCAGGCAAAGTTAATCTTGATTTAGCAGTTGCTAAAGAAACTTCTTCGGCAGACTTAATCCATAGAGCAGTCCTTAGACAGCTAGCAAATAAAAGACAAGGGACAGCATCAACTTTGACAAGATCTGAAGTGCGCGGGGGTGGGAGAAAGCCATACAAACAAAAAGGTACAGGAAGAGCTCGTCAAGGATCAATAAGGACACCCTTAAGACCTGGTGGCGGAATTATTTTTGGACCGAAGCCACGTTCTTACAATCTTGATATGAATCGTAAGGAACGTAGATTAGCTCTTAGAACAGCTCTTATGTCCAGAGTATCTGATATGAAGGCTGTTGAAGATTTTGGATCTACTTTAAAGCAGCCTAAAACAAGTGATATCATCAATGGCCTTGCTCGATTAGGTATACAAAAAACTGAAAAAGTTTTGGTTATTCTTGATAGCCCTTCCGATATTATAAAAAAATCCATCAATAATATTGAGAAAGTAAAATTAATCGCCGCCGATCAATTAAATGTTTTTGATATTCTAAATGCCAATAAATTGGTAATAGGTCAATCAGCGATAGATAAAATTCAGGAGGTTTATGCATCATGAGTAAATTATTCGATTCTCGTTTAGCCGATGTAATACGAAAGCCAGTTATTACAGAAAAAGCTACAAATGCACTAGACCTTAACCAATATACTTTCGAAGTAGATCATAGAGCGGCTAAACCACAAATAAAGGCAGCTATTGAAGCCTTGTTCAGTGTTAAAGTCATAGGAGTTAACACTATGAATCCTCCTAGGAGAACAAGAAGAGTCGGGAAATTTTCCGGTAAACGTTCTCAGGTCAAGAAAGCAATTGTACGTCTTGCTGAAGGAGACAAAATCCAACTTTTTCCAGAATCTTAAGGAGTTTTAATCATGGCAATACGTAAATTTAAACCTTATACACCTGGCACTAGGCAAAGAGTAGTTACTGACTTTAGTGAAATCACAAGTGCAAAACCTGAAAGATCACTAATAGTTTCAAAACATAGAGTTAAAGGCAGGAATAATCGTGGAGTTATCACTTGTCGTCATCGTGGAGGTGGTCACAAAAGGCAATATAGATTGGTCGACTTTAGAAGAGATAAAAGAAATATCAACGCTAAAGTTGCAGCTATACACTACGATCCTCATAGAAATGCAAGATTGGCACTTTTATTTTACGAAGATGGAGAGAAAAGATATATTATCGCTCCAGCAGGAGTAAAAGTCGGACAAAATGTCATTTCTGGAGAAAATGTTCCAATTGAAGATGGAAATGCAATGCCGCTTTCTGTTATGCCATTAGGATCTAGTGTTCATTGTGTTGAGTTATACGCAGGTAGGGGTGCTCAAATGGTTAGATCCGCAGGAGCTAGTGCTCAAGTTATGGCAAAAGAGGGAGATTATGTTGCTTTAAAACTCCCATCTACTGAGGTAAGACTTGTAAGAAAAGAATGCTACGCAACTCTTGGTGAAGTAGGTAATTCTGAAATAAGAAATACTAGCTTGGGTAAAGCAGGAAGAAGAAGATGGCTTGGAAGAAGGCCTCAAGTAAGAGGTAGTGTAATGAACCCATGTGATCATCCACATGGAGGAGGAGAGGGAAAAGCACCAATTGGTAGAGCAGGCCCAGTTACTCCATGGGGTAAGCCAGCTCTTGGACTAAAGACACGTAAAAAGAACAAACCAAGTAATAAATTAGTTGTTCGAAGACGCCGTCGCGTTTCTAAGAGGAGTAGAGGAGGAAGAGACTCTTGATTACTTCATTTATTATTTCAATTTCTATTACATAATCATGGGACGTTCACTAAAAAAAGGACCTTTTATAGCAGATAGCCTGCTCAAGAAGGTAGAAAAACAAAATACCGATAATGACAAGTCTGTTATCAAAACTTGGTCAAGATCCTCTACGATTTTACCTTTAATGATCGGTCACACAATCGCTGTACATAATGGCAAGACTCACATTCCAGTATTTATTACTGAACAAATGATTGGTCATAAACTCGGTGAATTTGCTCCTACACGTACTTACCGAGGTCATATAAGAGATAAGAAAGGAGCAAAATCATGACAAAAACACCTGAAACAACAAAAACAGCAATTGCTCATGGGAATTATGTTCGCGGATCAGCCTCTAAAGTAAGAAGAGTTTTGGATCAGATAAGGGGTAGATCTTATAGAGATGCATTGATTATGTTGGAATTTATGCCTTACAGATCTACAGAGCCCATTACTAAAGTTCTAAGATCTGCTGTTGCTAATGCAGAACATAACCTTGGAATGGATCCATCTACCCTAGTTATTACCTCTGCATGGGCTAATAGTGGTCCAGTAATGAAGAGGTATAGACCCAGAGCTCAAGGTCGAGCTTTTTCAATTAAAAAACAGACTTGCCACATCAGTATTTCTGTTGAGTCTGCTCCTACTCAAACTAATGCGGAGGTACAAAACTAATGGGACATAAAATACATCCTTCTGGACTAAGATTAGGAATTACGCAAGAGCATCGCTCTAAGTGGTTTGCTACTTCTAAAACATATCCAATTCTTCTCCAAGAAGATTTTAAAATTCGTTCCTTCATCCAAAAAAAATATGGAGCAGCAGGAATTAGCGATGTCTTAATAGCAAGAAAAGCTGACCAACTGGAACTTGAATTAAAAACAGCAAGACCAGGAGTTATAGTTGGAAGACAAGGAAGTGGTATTGAAGAATTAAGATCTGGCATTCAAAAAACTATAGGTGATAGAACAAGGCAAGTCAGAATAAACGTTGTTGAAGT
>CACNMX010000015.1 GCA_902621675.1 uncultured Prochlorococcus sp.
CTTCAGATTTACGTAAAAGAGAAAATATTACTATTCAACTTGAGGAATTGCTCATCACGGGCAATTATGATGAGGCAAAGTTATTGTTAGAGCCTTCCCAACCTGTTGATATTGCAGATGCTATTGGAAGCCTTCCACTAATACTGCAGGCATTAGCATTTCGATTATTAAATAAAAATGAAGCAATCGAGGTTTATGAATATTTAGATCCATTGGTTCAGCAAACTTTACTAGAGAGACTACGTTCAGGGGAAGTTTTAGAAATTGTTGAAAAAATGTCTCCTGATGATAGGGTTCAACTCTTTGATGAATTACCTGCAAAAGTTGTACGAAAATTTTTGTCTGCTCTTAGTCCTGGTGAAAGGAAGGTAACAGCTGAATTACTTGGATATGAGCCTGAAACTGCGGGAAGATTAATGACAACTGAATTTATAGACCTTAAAGAGATGCAAACAGCAGAAGAAGCTCTTTCTCTAGTAAGAAAAAGAGCTCCGTTTACTGAAACTATCTATAGCTTATATGTCACAGATAAAGAAAGACATTTAACAGGTATTCTCTCTTTAAGAGACCTTGTAACTGCTGATCCTTCTAAGCCAATTGGAGACGTTATGACAAGAGATGTAGTTAATATTTCTACCAATACTAATCAAGAAGAGGTTGCTAGAGCAATACAAAGATATGATTTTTTGGCTCTTCCAGTCGTTGATAAGGAAAAAAGACTTGTTGGGATAGTAACTGTCGATGATTTAATTGATGTTATAGAACAAGAAGCAACAAGAGACATTTATGCTGCCGGGGCAGTACAACCTGGAGATGAAGATGATTATTTCCAAAGTAGTTTGTTTACGATTGCTAGAAGAAGAATTTTATGGTTATTAATTCTGGTTTTTGCAAATGGTTTAACGACTAAAGTTATAGCTATGAATGATCAAATTTTAAAAGAAATAGTTTTATTAGCTGCATTTATTCCACTTCTTATAGGTACTGGTGGAAATGTTGGCGCTCAAAGTTCAACGGTTGTCATTAGAGGTTTAAGTACTCAAAAGTTGAAGTCTCTTGGTGCAATTAAGGCAGTAGTTAAAGAGGCAATAACAGGAGCACTTTTAGGTGTTTTCATGATGCTCGTGGTATTTCCATTCGCTTGGTGGCAAGGAGAAGGGCCTTTAATAGCTTCTGCTGTTGGAATAAGTTTAATATCCATAACAACTTTAGCTGCAACAACAGGAGCGATGCTCCCTTTGCTGTTCGACAGAATGAAATTAGATCCAGCTTTAATGTCTTCTCCCTTCATTACAACTGTTACTGATATTGCTGGTGTATTTATTTATCTGAGTACAGCAAAATGGCTATTAAGCTCTTCATTGGTGTAAATTGACTAGGTATTTATTCTCATTTTTGTAAAATTGTGGATTTTTTTGTTTAACTTTACATTTCTTAATGGTATTGTTTACAAAACATCATCCAACTTTAATGTCTTCTGAAATAATAAACGAAAATAAACTAGCCTCTATCGCAAATATAAAAGCTAGTAATGATGTTGATCTTGTACGATCATATTTGAGGGATATAGGAAGAGTTCCATTACTATCTCATGAGCAAGAAATTACTCTAGGTAGACAAGTCCAAGAGTATATGGAAGTTGAAAGAGCAGAATTAGAAATTATGGATTTAACAGGAGAAAAACCTAGCATTGATGAATTGTCGGCCAAATTAAACTTAACTACTTCAATAATCAAAAAAAGACTGAGAGCTGGACAAAGAGCTAAAGAGAGAATGGTTGCAGCGAACTTAAGATTGGTAGTAAGCGTTGCAAAAAAATATACAAAAAGAAATATGGAACTTTTGGATTTAATTCAAGAGGGAACAATCGGATTGGTCAGAGGAGTTGAAAAATTTGATCCAGCAAGAGGCTACAAGTTTTCAACATATGCTTACTGGTGGATTAGACAAGGTATTACAAGGGCAATAGCTGAAAAAAGTAGGGCGATAAGGCTACCAATTCATATAACTGAGATGTTGAATAAGTTAAAAAAGGGCCAAAGAGAACTCAGTCAAGAAATGTCTAGAACTCCAACTGTAAGTGAACTTGCGAAATATGTAGAGCTTCCAGAAGAGGACGTTAAAGATTTGATGTGCAAAGCTGGGCAGCCAGTAAGTCTTGAAACCAAAGTTGGTGACGGCGAAGATACTGTTTTATTAGACTTACTTGCAGGGGGCGAGGATTTACCAGACGAACAGATTGAGATGGATTGTATGAGAGGTGATCTACATTCTCTTTTACATCAATTGCCTGATCTGCAATGTCGAGTTCTAAGAATGAGGTACGGAATGGATGGTGATGAGCCGATGTCTCTTACCGGTATAGGAAGGGTATTAGGAATAAGTAGAGATCGAGTAAGAAACCTAGAAAGAGATGGGCTTAGAGGCTTGAGAAGACTTAGTAATAATGTAGAAGCTTATTTTGTTTCTTGAATAAATTCATTTATTAATTGATTTGTTTTTTCAGGTTCTTCATCATGCGGACAATGACCAGCACCATCTATTATATCTAATCTTTTAATATTACTGAATTTTTTTTTCCATTCTTTTGCTTCAAGTAGAGATTCCCAAGGATCTTTTTCTCCCCAAATTAATTGGATTGGAGCATCAACTTTATCAAAAAGGTCAGTAGCAAGATAGTCATCAAATAAGTTAATAAATCCACGAAATGCTTCTTTAGAGTTTTTCCTTTGAGAGGGTTGATAAAGTATTTCAATCAATTCTTTATCGATATTTTTTCCTGAAGGGTAAGCTTGTTCAAGTATTTTTTTTATAACTTTTGGATTAGCAGCTCTTGTAAAAAGTGTATTACTAATTATTCTTTGTCTGACTATTGTTTTAAGAACTGGTCTCAGTAAATTCATGAAGATATCACTTTTTTTTAAACGTTTATCATCCATAGTTCTTTGTGCACAATCAATCAAAATTACACCTTTGCAATTATCTTTGAGGACTTCAGCAGTTTTCAATGCAATAACACCACCAATTGAATTACCTACTAAGTAAACAGGAGATTTTATTATCTCTGCACAAAATGTTGATATTTGATTACTCCATAAGTCAAATGAATATTTTATTGAGTTTTCCTTATTAGGTTCGTAATTTAATAAAGCACTAGGCTGACTGCTTTTCCCAAATCCTAATAAGTCAATTGCGTAGCAGTTAGAAAATTTGCCAAGAAAATCTTGATTATGTCTCCAGTGGTTTTTTGATGCCCCAAATCCATGAATTAACAGAATTTTAATATTTTTTTCAGAAGTAGATTTTTTTGATAAGGACCAAGAAATTTCCCAATTTTTCCACTTCCAAGTTTCAGATTTATTCAGAGTCACTATAAATATGCTTTTAATTAAACTTTAATTCAAAAAAAAATTATTCGTTTTTTAATAAATTATTCTTAGTTAAGAAAAAGCGTTCATTTTATGAAAAAGAAAAAGGTCATATGTATTGGAGAGGCTTTAATAGACAGAATAAGAAACAAGTCAAATAAAGGATTTACAGATTTTTTGGGTGGTGCGCCTGCTAACGTTGCTTGTGCATTAAGAAAATTAAAGATAGATTCAACATTTATAGGAAGTTTGGGTAGTGATGATTATGGAAAAAAATTTATTACGCAATTTAATGAATTGGGCATTAATTTAGAGTTTTTGCAATTAGATAATCATTCCCCTACTCGAGTGGTTAATGTAGATAGAGATCAATTTGGAGATCGTTTTTTTTCTGGTTTTGAGGAAAGTTCTCATTCATGCTTTGCAGACGAAGTTCTTAGTAAGAAATTAATCGAAAAAAAAATTTTAAATTTGGAGAAATCTTTTCTAGAAACAAAATATTTGGTTACGGGAACGATTTTATTATCATCTCCAATATCAGCAGAGACTATTTTTTTTCTTTTTGAACAGGCTAAAAAATTTGAAGTCAAAATAGTTATTGATTTGAATTGGAGAGAGGTTTTTTGGGATCATTCAAGTTTTTCATCTGAAATTAGTAAAGCCATGAGAGTAAATTTAATAAAGAAATGTTTAAATCATGCAAATGTTTTAAAACTCGCTAAGGAAGAAGCAACTTTGTTTTTTAAGGATGAAAATCCCTTGCTAATATCTCAACAATTGTCTAATCAACCAGATGTAATAATTACTGATGGGGGAAATCCCGTTTCATGGTACATCAATGGATTGCAGGGAATTACCGAAACTCCTACCTCACATAAAATTATTGATACAACTGGTGCTGGAGATGCTTTTCTAGCTGGCTTAATTTCAAAATTAATTTCTTCTGGTTATCCTTCAAATACATTTGAGATAGAAGAGTGTATAAAGTTCGCAAGTGTTTGTGGATTATTGACTTGTCTTGGTGAAGGCGCCATCGAGCAACAGCCATATTATGAGAAGGTTAATAAATTCTTGGGATCTCTTATTTCGTAGTGTCTTCCATAATTTTTTGCGTAACTAATTTCTATTTTCCAGTAATTTTCAATAACTGGTTCTATTAATTCTGGCCATTCAATAACTAAAATAGCTTGTTTTTGTATTGCCTCTTCTTCTTCTGAAAAAAAAACTTCTTTCGCTGAAGGAATATTTTCTAACCTATATAAATCAAGGTGAATTAGTGGAATTTTTCCGGAATTGTAGTGATGCGAAATAGCAAATGTAGGGCTTGTAATGTCTTCAGAGATAGACAGCCCTTTGGCAATACCTTGCACGAAAGAAGTTTTCCCGGCGCCAATTGGACCCTTTAATAGAACAATTGATTGAGGATTTAATTCGTGTGAGAGTTTTTTCCCTAAATTCAAAGTCTCTGAAAAATTCTCAACAAACACAAAATTACACAAAAATCATTTATAGTTTAATAGAAAAAGTATTTCCTAGATATGGTCATAGCAAATTCAGTTAAAACCACTACACCAAATTACGTAATCGCTGATATCTCTTTATCAGATTTTGGTCGTAAAGAAATTAAAATTGCCGAAACAGAAATGCCAGGATTAATGGCACTTAGAGATAAATATCAATCTGAAAAACCACTCAAAGGGGCAAAAATAGCTGGAAGTCTTCATATGACTATTCAGACCGCTGTCTTAATCCAAACTCTTGTTGATCTTGGTGCAGAAGTCAAGTGGGCTTCATGTAATATTTTCTCAACTCAAGATCATGCGGCTGCAGCTATTGCAGATCAAGGAATTCCCGTATATGCAAAAAAAGGTGAGAGCCTAGATGAATATTGGCAGTACACTCACTATATCCTTGATTGGGGTTCAGACTCTCCAAATATGATTCTGGATGACGGAGGAGACGCAACTGGCTTATTGATACTTGGTAGTAAAGCAGAAAAAGACTTATCAGTTTTAGATAACCCTAGTAATGAAGAAGAAATTGCTTTATTCAATTCTATTAAGTCTATGCTGCAAGTTGATGATAATTTTTATTCTAGAATCAAGAGTAATATTATTGGTGTCACTGAAGAAACTACAACAGGAGTTGCAAGACTTTATCAACTGCAAAAGCAAAATGCTTTACCTTTCCCTGCTATTAACGTTAATGATTCAGTAACTAAGAGCAAATTTGATAATTTATACGGCTGCAGAGAATCTTTAGTTGATAGTATAAAGCGTGCTACTGATGTGATGATTGCAGGGAAGGTAGCTTTAGTTATGGGTTTTGGAGATGTAGGTAAAGGTTCAGCCCAGTCTTTAAGAGGACTTGGTGCAATTGTAAAAGTTGCTGAAGTTGATCCAATTTGTGCTCTACAGGCGGCAATGGAGGGTTTTAGCGTTGTTACATTAGAAGATGTTGTGGAAGATATAGATATATTTGTTACAGCAACTGGTAATTATAAAGTCATAACAAATGCAAATCTTGTCAAGATGAAAGATGAGGCCATAGTTTGTAATATCGGCCATTTCGATAATGAAATTGATGTAGCTTCATTGAAAGATTATCCATGGGAAAATATTAAGCCTCAGGTTGATCACATTACTTTACCGAGTGGTAATAAGATAATTCTTTTAGCTGAAGGTAGATTAGTTAACTTAGGTTGTGCAACTGGACATCCAAGTTTTGTAATGAGTAATTCTTTTACTAATCAAGTATTAGCCCAAATTGAACTCTTTAATAAATCAGAACAATATGAGAAAGAGGTCTACGTTTTACCAAAGCATTTAGATGAAATGGTGGCTAGATTACATCTTGATAAAATCGGTGCAAAACTAACAAAATTAACTAAGGAACAAGCTGATTATATAAATGTTTCTGTTGAAGGACCTTATAAACCAGAACTTTATAGATATTAAGTTTGAGTCTGATTTTTGTAAATTTACTTACTTCAATTCCCGACTATATTAGTTTGGCTGTTGAAAAAAATTCAACAATTGCATACCTCACAATTTGTCTGGCTATGTTTTTGGAAAACATAATTCCTCCAATTCCTTCGGAAATAATTATGCCTTTGGGTGGTTTTTTTGTTTATCAACAAAAGTTGAATTTCTATATTTTAGTTTTTTGGGGATTACTTGGAACTATTTTAGGATCATTGCCTTGGTATTATTTAGGTAGATTAGTAAATGAAAAAAGACTTTCAAATTTTTTAGATAAAAAAGGAAAATATCTGGGTATTTCCTCTAATGAGCTAAGTAAAAGTAAAAGGTGGTTTGATAAATACGGGGTTTCTTTAGTTTTTTGGGGCCGATTAGTTCCAGGTATAAGAACTTTAATTTCAGTTCCCGCTGGCATAGAACTTATGCCATTGAGAAAATTTTTGATTTGGACTACATTTGGTAGCTTGATATGGGTAGCACTTCTTACTTATTCAGGGTATTTATTTGGTGAAAACTATCTAATCATCCAAACTTACTTAGATAAAATCAAATATGTTGTAAAGCCATTTTTAATTTTAATTTTCTTATATTTTTTTATAAAAATAATTGTTAGATTTTTTAAAAAAAAATAGGGCTTAAAAAGGAATTTCGCTTGAGTTACTACTGTTAGAATATTGGTTATTATCAGACTCTTTTCGGGAGCCTAGTAAGTTTAATCTATCTACTCTAACAACTGGTTTATATCTATCTTCTCCAGTATTTTTATCTTTCCAACTATCAATTTTAAAGCTTCCTGTAATTCCAATTAATGATCCTTTTTTCACATAATCTGCTGCTATTTGTGCTTGCTTGCCCCATATTTCTAAATTAAACCAATCTGGCTCTTCATCTCTACTTCTTCTGTTAACTGCAAGTGTGAAATTCGCTACAATGCTGCCTGATTCAAAATATCTAACATCTGGCTCTCTCCCCGCTCTGCCAACAAGGTTAATAGTGTTAATTTCCATAATTTTTTTTTTTTATACTACTCATATTTCAGGGTTTTGCTCAAAGTTTTACGTGCTATTCATAACTAAACGAGAGAATTCTGAGAGCTTACCAAAAAATAGATATATTATTTATAAAAAGAATTCTTATTGTGATTTTTAACAGATTTAAATTTTCTAGAGATATTGGTATAGATTTGGGAACGGCCAATACTCTCATACACGTATCAGGAAAAGGAGTTGTTTTACAAGAGCCTTCTGTGGTGGCTATGGATTTAGAAGAAGGGATTCCATTAGCTGTTGGTAAAGAAGCAAAGTTAATGCTTGGAAGGACTCCTGGCAATATAAGAGCTGTAAGACCACTAAGGGACGGGGTTATTGCAGATTTTGATGCAGCAGAACAAATGATAAAAACATTTATTCAAAAATGCAATGAAGGCAAGGGAATAGTAGCCCCAAGAATAGTGATTGGTATTCCGAGTGGAGTTACTAGTGTTGAGCGAAGAGCAGTAAGAGAAGCTGGATTAGCCGGAGCTAGAGAAGTTCACTTAATCGATGAACCTGTTGCAGCAGCAATAGGAGCATCATTACCAGTAACTGAGCCAATTGGTACTATGATTGTTGATATTGGAGGAGGTACTACAGAGGTTGCAGTATTAAGTTTAGGCGGAACTGTATTGAGTGAATCTGTTCGAATAGCTGGTGATGAAATAAATGAGTCAATTGCGCTATATCTCAAAAAAGTTCACAATTTAGTTGTTGGAGAGAGAACTGCAGAAGATATCAAGATTAAAATTGGATCTGCATTTCCAGATGATGATTTTGATAAAACTACTTTAGAGGTTAGAGGTTTACATCTTTTATCTGGTCTACCTAGGTCAGTAACTTTGACATCAGGCGAAATCAGAGAAGCCATGGCTGAAACACTAGCCAAAATAGTGGAAGCTGTAAAAAGAACTTTAGAGCGAACCCCCCCTGAACTTGCTGCAGATATAGTTGATAGGGGGATTATGCTTGCAGGAGGTGGAGCTTTAGTGAGAGGTATCAATGATTTACTAAGTGATGAAACGGGAATTTTTACTCACATAGCAGAAAACCCATTGCTTTGCGTAGTGAATGGATGTGGAGAGGTTTTGGATGATTTTAAAAAACTGAAAAGAGTTGTTGACACTCCAGAATTTATAAGGAATGCCATAAGAGATTAATATTATGTTAGGTATCCGACGAATATCTACTAATCGTTGGTGGCATAAAAAGAAAAATTGGATATTGTTTGCGATTTTTTTATTTTTAGTTTTTGTAAGGATATCAAAAGGATCTTTTTATAAGGATTTTTATTATTTCATTTCAAAGCCTTTTTGGCCTGGTCAATTTCAAAAAGAAATTATCCTTGAGAGTATAGACCAAGAATATTTAATAAAGTTCAATCTTCTTAAAAAAGATAATATAAGATTGCGAAGAATCTTATCTCTTCAAGAATTATCAAATAACGAAAATATTTCAGCCGCAGTTATTTCGAGGAAAACAGGCAGTTGGTGGAGACAAATAATTTTAAATAAAGGTTCAAAGGATGGAGTAGAAATTGGTAATGTTGTGATTGGACCAGGTGGCTTATTAGGTAGAGTAAAGGATACTTCTTTATTAACTTCGTCGGTAACTTTAATAACTTCTCCAGAAAGTAAGTTAGGTGTTTGGTTGGATAGAATTCAAATTAATGGATTACTGGTCGGTTTAGGAGATGATTATCCTAGCCTCATAATTTATTCAAAAGATGCTGATATAAAAGTTGGAGATTTTATATCATCATCTCCTGCAAGTACGTTATTACCTCCAAATATTCCTATTGGCATTGTCCAATCTATAGATGAGACATTGAAATCAAAAAAAACGGCAAAAATTTCACTTTTAGCAAAACCTCATGTTATTGATTGGGTGCAAATTTTAAAGTAAATATTGAATGAATAAATTTTTTTTAAAAAAATTATCAATCATATGCTTTATTCTCATCCCAATTATTTTTTTGTGGCATCCTAATTGGCTTGGATTTCTAGGTGTTCAGCCATATTGGCCGTTATTTTGGTTATTGCCTTGGTCAATGATTAATGGATCAATCAATGGATTAATATTTGGTTTATTTTTAGGTCTAATTTTAGATTCTCTAACTGTAAATGATAGTTTCACTCAAATACCAGGGTTAATGTTCTGTGGTTTTTTGTTTGGGAAAATTAAATTACATAGTAATATTTTGATAGGACATTTTAGGTATGGTTTAATTTGTTCTTTTGGAAGTTTTTTATGTGGGACTCTTTATTTCTTGCAAATTTTGTTTAGAAATTTTTCAGATAGTAATTCTTTAATGTTGATTCCCAGTTTTAAAAATATCTTAGCTGAAGTTTTTTTGACAGGTTTTCTTGCTCCCTTTATTTGCTCCCAACTTTTACGAATTTTTAAATTTTCAAGAAGAAGATTCTTGCAATAAATTTCTTAAAGAAGTAAAAAGTGTTTGCAAATTTTTTATTTTCTTATTATTTAAAATTTTTTTAAACCTACGGAATATCTCTTTGAGGGTTCGTAATGTTATATTTTTAATTGTTAGAATAAAAATTCAATGCAATAGTTCTTTGCTTTGAAATATCGAAAAAATTTTTAACTATGTCAAAAGCAAGAATTTTAGTTGTTGATGATGAACCAGCAGTTTTGAAAGTATTAGTTACGAGACTTCAACTAGCTGGATACCAAGTTTATTCAGCTACTAATGGAGAAGAAGCGCTTGAGTCTTTTCATAGGGATTCTCCAGATTTAATAGTTCTTGATGTAATGCTTCCAAAAATGGATGGATTTGCTGTTTGTAGAAGAATTAGAGCAGAATCAGTAGTACCAATAATATTCTTAACAGCTTTAGAGGCTATTTCTGAAAGAGTAGCAGGTTTGGATTTAGGAGCTGATGATTACTTATCTAAACCATTTAGCCCAAAAGAGCTAGAGGCTCGAATAGCCACTATTTTGAGAAGAATGGGCCCAACTGTATCGGTTACAGAAACTAAAGAAGTTCCCTCAGGCAAAGGAGTTATGAAATTTGGAAGTTTAGTTGTTGATACTAATCGCAGACAAGTTTCTAGAGCAGGAGATAGAATTAGTCTTACTTATACTGAATTTAGCCTACTAGAATTATTGTTTGATGAGCCTGGTAAGGTCGTCCCGAGAGCAGAAATTCTAGAACAGCTATGGGGTTATCCTCCTCGTAGAGCTGCAGATTTAAGAGTTGTAGATGTATATGTAGCTAGATTAAGAGGTAAATTAGAACCAGATCCAAGAAATCCAGAATTAATATTAACTGTTAGAGGAATCGGATATGCTTCTCAGAGAGTTGGTGAAACAGCAACATCTTTGGCAAGTTAAGCCATAGTCTGATACTTTTATTAAATAAAACAAATATATTAAAATAAATTTTGTCTGAAATAAAGGAAGCTCGCCTACAAAAAGCTAATTCACTCTTAAGTAAAGGTTTTGCTTCTTATGCCCAGAGTTTTAAGGTTTCACATACTTCTAAATTTCTTATTCAACAATTTGATTATTTAGAAAATGGTCAAGAGGAAGACTTCAGTGTTTCTCTGCCTGGTAGAGTAATGGCAAAAAGGGTAATGGGTAAAATTGCCTTTTTCACAATAAGCGATCAAGAAGGTCAGATTCAGCTTTTTCTAGATAAAAAGATAATTAATTTAAATTTAGAAAAACAAAAATCACTTTCTTTTGAAGATATTAAGGAATTGGTAGATATTGGTGATTGGATAGGCGTCCACGGAACTATTAAAAAAACTAATAAAGGTGAGCTTTCAATAAAAGTAGAGAAATGGGAAATGTTATCCAAATCATTACAACCTTTACCTGATAAATGGCATGGATTGACTGATATTGAAAAAAGATATAGACAACGTTATCTAGATTTAATTGTGAATCCTCACTCTAAAAATGTATTTAAAATACGAGCAAAATGTATAAGTTTTATAAGAAAATGGCTAGATAATAGAAATTTTTTAGAGATAGAGACTCCAATTCTTCAATCTGAAGCTGGCGGTGCTGAAGCAAGACCATTTATAACTCATCACAATACATTAGATATTCCTTTGTATCTAAGAATTGCTACAGAATTACATTTGAAAAGAATGGTTGTTGGAGGATTTGAGAAAGTATACGAATTGGGAAGAATTTTTCGTAATGAAGGGATAAGTACAAGACATAATCCAGAATTTACCTCAGTTGAAATTTATCAAGCTTTTTCTGACTATGTTGATATGATGAATTTAACAGAAGAATTGATTAAAGATATCGTAGCTGATGCATGTGGATCATTAATTATAAATTATCAAAATAAAGAGATTGATTTTTCTAAACCTTGGTTAAGAATATCTATGAAAGATATTGTCAAAAAATATACAGGGATAGATTTTGATGCTTTCAGTGGAGACTTTCAAGCAGCAAAACAAGCCGTTAAAAGTATAGATGTTGATTTTTCTAATAAAGTAAATACCATAGGAAGACTTTTAAATGAGGTATTCGAGCAAAAAGTAGAATCAAAACTTATAGATCCCACTTTTGTTATTGATTATCCTGTTGAAATTTCTCCTTTAGCTAGGCCTCATTTTGATAATAAAGATATGGTTCAGAGATTTGAATTATTCATTGTTGGTCGAGAGCTAGCAAATGCATTTAGCGAGTTAATAGATCCAGTAGATCAGAGAGAAAGAATGCAATTACAGCAATCCCTTAGAGATGAAGGAGATCTTGAGGCGCACTGCATAGATGAAGATTTCTTGAATGCTTTAGAGATTGGCATGCCTCCTACTGGAGGATTAGGCATAGGCATTGATAGGCTAATTATGTTAATTACTAATAGCGCATCAATTAGAGATGTAATCCCTTTCCCATTGTTAAAACCAGAAATAACTTCCAAAAAAAATGAAAAATTACCCTTGAATGAAGTAAAATAGATAAATTAATCCAATACGAAATTTTTTAAATGAGTGGTGAACGTGTTGGTTTCCGTTTCAAACATGCGGATGCAGTAGTAAAAAGAAATCCTCAAGGCCGATCAAGAAGAGGATGGGTTATTGAACCAGTAGAGCAAACTACAAGTAGGGGTACAAAAATGCCTGCATATAAAATTCGCTGGAGAGATAGTGAGAGGCCTGAAACTGTCTTACAGCATATGTTAATTGCAGATCCAGATCCTTCCCCACCTCCAAGTTCAGTCAGTTTAGGTTCATAGTTTAAATAATTATGAATATTTTTATCTTTTTAGTGCAGAGTTGATCTCTTTTTTTATACTTTTTTGTTTTTCATCTTGGCGTTTGTCATGTAATTTCTTTCCTTTGCCTACTCCAATACTTAGTTTTATCCATGAGCCTTTTAAATAAAGAGATAATGGAAAAATAGTCATTCCTTTTTTTTCAGTATTGGATTTCATTTTTATTATTTCTTTTTTATGTAGTAGCAACTTTCTATTTCTTAATGGATCATGATTAAAGAAAGACCCTACATTTTTATGTGGTGAAATGTGAACATTTAATAATAAGATCTCACCATCTCTGAATGAACAGTAACCATCTCTTAAATTTGCTTTTCCGCTTCTAATGGACTTTACTTCAGTCCCTAAAAGCTCAATTCCAGCTTCAATTGTTTCAGATATTGCATATTGAAATTTTGCATATCTATTCTCAGCTAGAAGTTTAAAATTACCTTCTTTATTAGTATTTTTTTTAACTTTGTTTGAATTTTTTGCCATTTTATTTGTAAAAAATCTTTCTACTCATAACAATTGCAATTAACCTTTCATTATGGCAATAATTTCTTCTAATGTAGGCGATAATGAATTTTCTCTTCGTAAAAAAGAGCTTAGACTAGTTGATTCAAAAATTATTCCAGAAGAAAAAAGAAATAATAATCTTAACTTAGCTCGGCCCCTTACTTTAAATGAATTTATTGGCCAAGAAAAACTTAAATCTTCTTTAAGGATAGCTATAGATGCTTCAATTTTTAGAAAAGAACCTTTAGAGCATACTCTTTTATATGGACAGCCTGGTTTAGGAAAGACTACTCTCGCTTTTTTGATAGCCCATGAATTGAATACAAAATGTAAGATAGCAACTGCACCAGCAATTGAAAGACCTAGAGATATTGTAGGTTTACTTCTTGGATTAAAAGAAGGTGAAGTTTTATTTATCGATGAGATACATCGTTTAAATAGGTTAACTGAAGAGTTGTTGTATTCGGCAATGGAAGATTTTAGGCTCGATTTAACTATGGGAGCTAATAGAGGAGCCCGTTGCAGAACAATTAATCTTCCTAGGTTTACCCTGATTGGTGCGACAACTAAATTAGCCTCAATCAGTGCACCGCTAAGGGATAGATTCGGTATATCTGAGAAAATTGAATTTTATACATATGATGAGTTAAAAGAAATAATTATTAATTTCTCCCAATTAATAAACCTCAGTTTAGATGATGAAGCATCATATGATTTAGCAAAGATATCTCGAGGGACTCCAAGAATTGCTTTACGATTACTAAGACGAGTTAGAGATTATGCTCAAGTTGTCCAGAAAACTAATAAAATTTCTGTGAATTTAATAAAAAAAGCTTTAAATTCTTACCAAATAGACGAAAAAGGATTGGATTCTTTAGATAGACATTATTTATCTTTTCTTAACCAAAACAGTAATATTCCAACTGGCCTTGATTCTATTGCAGCTGGCTTGGGTGATGATTCTTCAATGTTAGAATTTGTAGTTGAGCCATATCTAATCAAAATTGGTTTCCTCACTAGAACTCCTCGAGGAAGATTGCTTACTCCTCTAGGAAAAAATTACATTGATTCAAAAGATGATAACTTTTCAAAAAGTTAAGGTTTGTTTTTTATTAATTTTTGTTTTTTTGAATATTTTTTATATTGCACCATGCTATTCATTAGTTTTGAGAGAGGATTTGTTTGAAAATGCATTAGATTTAAGTTCACGCGGAAACTTTGATCTCGCTTTACAAGAATGGAATCAATATCTCGATTCTTATCCTGATGATGCTGCAGGTTTGAGCAATAGAGGAAATGTAAGATTAGTTATAGGAGATGTAGAGGGATCAATAGATGATCAAAATAAGGCAATAAGTTTGAATCCTAGTGAAATAGATCCTTATATTAATAGGGGGATAGCAGAAGAAGCATTGGGTCTATGGTCGCAAGCGAAAAAAGATTATATGTTTGTTATTTCGCAAGATAGTAAAAATTTTTCTGCATTATATAATTTGGCTAATGTAGAAGGGTCTACGTCGCATTGGGACATAGCAAGAGATTTATTTTCAAAAGCTGCTTTATATAATCCTGGATTTGCAATGGCTAGGTCAAGTATGGCGTTAGCAGATTTTCAGTTAGGGAACATTGATGAATCTGAGAAGGAATTAAAGAAATTAATTAGACGCTATCCAACTTTTGTAGATGCTAGGGCAGCTTTAACTGCTTTGAATTGGTCCAAGGGTGAATTTGGGAAGGCAGAGAGTAATTGGATAGCGGTAAATGAATTAGATCCAAGATATAGTGATGAAGAATGGTTAAAAAAAATAAGAAGATGGCCTCCCCAACCAATTAAAGATTTAATGAACTTTATCGATTTAAAATAAGTTAATGAATAGAGATCAGTTGTATGAAAAAATTGATTCGTTTAATGATGAATTAATTAACTTAAGACGACATATTCATGCGCATCCGGAATTAAGTGGACTAGAAAATCAAACAGCGATCTTAATAAGTGGTTTTTTAAAAAAAATTGGTTGGAATGTTAGGGAATCTATAGGTAGGACAGGAGTTATAGCTGATTTTGGGCCTCTAGATAAAGGCATTATAGGTTTAAGAGTGGATATGGATGCTTTGCCAATATTTGAGGAAACTAAATTAAGTTTTTCTTCAAAAGTAGATGGTGTTATGCATGCCTGTGGTCACGATTTGCATATATCGATTGGATTGGGTGTGGCAAAAATTATTAAGGATTTAAAACTAAATTTTGGGACTCGGATAATCTTTCAGCCCGCTGAAGAAATTGCAAGTGGAGCTAGATGGATGATTAAGGATGGTGCAACTAATGGTTTAACCCATATTTTGGGGGTTCATGTCTACCCAGATTTATCCGTAGGGACTGTTGGCATTAAAGAGGGAAGCTTAACTGCAGCTGCGGGAGAACTTAAGGTAGAGATTAAAGGAAAATCGGGCCATGGTGCTAGACCTCATGAAGGAGTTGATGCTATTTGGGTGGCATCTAAAATTATATCTGGAATTCAAGAATCAATTACTCGGAAGTTAGATCCTTTAGATCCTGTAGTAATAACTTTTGGTAAAATAAATGGTGGTAATGCATTCAATGTTCTTGCAGAAAAGGTAAATTTAATTGGTACGGTTAGATGCACTAATCGCAAAGTATTTAAGAATATTGGTAATTGGCTTAATGAAAATATCACTTCTTTATCTAAAAGTTGCGGAGCTGAAGCAAAAGTACTATTTAGAGAAATCACTCCGGCAGTTAATAATAATTCTGAAATTAATAAAGTTCTCAGAGATTCGGGAATTAAGGTTTTGGGTCAAAAAAATGTTATCGAATTACAAAAACCATCATTAGGAGCTGAGGATTTCGCTGAATTCTTAAATGAAATTCCAGGAGCTATGTTTAGGCTTGGGGTTTCTGGCTCAAATGGATGTGCTCCTCTTCATAGTTCGAAATTTGATCCAGATGAAAGAGCAATTGCTGTTGGGATTAAAGTGATAACTGAATCCATAGTAAAATTAAACAATGAAAAAATTAATGCAATTGGTAAATGAAAATTAAAAAAACTTTAATTTTATCTTTTTTGGCTCCTTGCATGATCCTCTTATCTGCTATCGGATTGATATTAAGGGATAATTCCAAGAAAATTTTTTATTTACCTATTGGCTTAATGGGGATTGTAATTATTTTGGAAAAGAGTATAAGCAGACAATTGGGTAGGAAAAATATTTTAAAAAAGATAAAGTCTTATCAAAAAGTTAAATAAAATCATTTTATTTATTTTTGCACAACATGCGATGACTATTTTTTAGAAAAGAGCTATTAATAAGATAAATACTAGGGGTGCTAGGAAATTTATCTTAGCTGAGATCATACCCTTTGAACCTGAATCATTAATTTTGATGCAGGGAAGTGGAACTTTGATCAAACTTTAGTAATAATACCATTTAAAAATTTGTAAATTATGAGAACTTCTTGGATTAAGCCTCGCCTTGGAAAAGATAATGTAACTCAGATGAACTTTGCGAGAAACGGACATATCACTGAAGAAATGGATTTTGTTGCTAAAAAAGAGAATCTTCCTTCTTCTTTAATTATGGAAGAAGTGGCAAGAGGAAGGTTAATTATTCCAGCTAATATAAATCATTTGAATCTTGAGCCAATGTCTATAGGTATTGCTTCTAGATGCAAAGTAAATGCCAATATTGGTGCTTCTCCTAATGCAAGTGATATCAATGAGGAAGTAGAGAAGCTAAAACTAGCAGTTAAATATGGGGCTGATACGGTTATGGATCTTTCTACAGGAGGAGTAAATTTAGATGAAGTGCGTAAAGCAATTATTCACGAGTCTCCTGTTCCCATAGGAACAGTTCCTGTTTATCAAGCTTTAGAAAGTGTTCATGGTTCAATAGATAGACTAACTGAAGACGATTTCCTTCATATTATTGAAAAACATTGTCAGCAGGGCGTAGATTATCAAACTATTCATGCTGGTCTATTAATAGAGCATTTGCCGAAAGTCAAAGGAAGAATTACTGGAATTGTCAGTAGGGGGGGAGGTATTTTAGCTCAATGGATGTTACATCATTTTAAGCAAAATCCTCTCTACACAAGGTTTGATGACATTTGTGAGATTTTTAAGAAATATGATTGTACTTTTTCTTTAGGAGATTCATTAAGGCCTGGATGCTTGCATGATGCTTCTGATGATGCTCAGCTAGCTGAATTGAAGACCTTAGGCGATCTTACTCGAAGAGCATGGGAACATAATGTTCAAGTAATGGTTGAGGGTCCCGGTCATGTACCTATGGACCAAATTGAGTTTAATGTGAGGAAGCAAATGGAAGAATGTTCAGAAGCCCCTTTTTATGTGCTTGGCCCATTGGTGACAGATATATCTCCTGGTTATGATCATATATCAAGTGCTATTGGGGCGGCGATGGCAGGGTGGTATGGAACTTCTATGTTATGTTATGTAACCCCAAAAGAACATCTAGGTCTACCAAATGCAGAAGATGTAAGAGAAGGTTTAATTGCTTATAAAATAGCTGCACACGCTGCTGATATAGCAAGACATAGATCTGGAGCTCGTGATCGAGATGATGAACTTAGCCATGCAAGGTATAACTTTGATTGGAATAAACAATTCGAACTTTCACTGGATCCGGAAAGGGCAAAGCAGTACCATGACGAGACGCTACCTGAAGAAATCTTTAAAAAGGCGGAGTTTTGTTCAATGTGTGGCCCAAAACATTGTCCAATGAATTCAAAGATTTCAGATGAATCTCTTGATCAGTTAAAAGATAAACTTGAAGAATGTAATACTTCAGCGTAGTTATCAATTACTATTTATAGAATTTCTTTAGTCTTATTGACTACGTTTTCGACTGTGAATCCAAAATTCTTCATACATTCTCCACCTGGTGCTGATGCACCAAATCTATCCATAGTAATACAAATCCCGTCAAAACCGGTGTATTTATGCCAACCAAATGAATGGGCAGCTTCTACTACAACTCTCTTTTTCACACTACTAGGTAAAACACTTTCTTTGTAAGATTCTTCTTGTTCTTCAAAAAGTTCTACACAAGGCATAGAAACAACTCTAATTTTTTTACCTAAGCTAGAAATTTCCTTACTTGCTTCAATGCAAAGATTTAGTTCGCTTCCAGTGCCAATAAATATTAGATCTGGTGTTCCTTCGCAATCGGAAACTACATATCCTCCTAGAGCAACTTTATCGATCGAAGTAAATTCTTGATTTGGCATACCTTGTCTACTTAAACAAAGGGCTGAAGGTCTTTTTCGATTTTGAATAGCAAGCTTATAAGCTCCACTTGTCTCATTTCCATCTCCTGGTCTGAAAACTAGCATGTTAGGCATGGCGCGAAGAGAGGGGATAGTTTCAATAGGTTGATGTGTTGGCCCGTCTTCCCCAACACCAATTGAATCATGAGTTAATACATATATCACTCCTAATTCGCTGAGTGCTGAAAGCCTCATTGAACCTCTCATATAATCGGCGAAAACAAGGAAAGTTCCACCATAAGGAATGAGACCACTATTGTGATATGCAATACCATTAAGTACAGCTGCCATAGCATGCTCTCGTACGCCAAAATGTAAATATCTTTTTTCAGGACTATGAGGCTGAAATGATCCAGTTTCGCCCTTGATATCTGTGTAGTTAGAGTGAGTTAAGTCTGCCGATCCACCAATTAATTCAGGCAGGTTAGGTCCTAAAGCACCTAAACATATTTGTGAATGCTTTCTGGTGGCTAAACCTTTATCATTAGGTGTATAAGAGGGGAGATCTGAGTCCCAATTTTCAGGAAGTTGGCCATTTAACATTCTTTTTAACTCGGCTCCTTCGGAGGGATATTTTTTTTGATACTCTTCAAATTTAGAATCCCATTCTTTCTCTAAATTATCGCCTTTGTTTATCGATTTTCTAAAATGTGAATATACTTCATCTGGTATTTCAAATGGAGGATATTCCCAATTTAGAAACTCTCTAGTTAGTGTAGCTTCTTCTTCTCCAACAGCTGCTCCATGAATTCCAGCAGTATCGGATTTATTAGGCGAACCATAACCTATGGTTGTAGAAATTTTTATAATTGACGGTTTATCTGTAATTAACTTTGCTTTTTCGATAGCTTCAGTTATTCCTTTAACATCATGATTCCCATCTTTAACGTGTTGTACATGCCATCCATAGGCTTCGTATCTTTTTAAAACATCTTCAGTGAAAGAAACGTCGGTACGCCCATCAATTGTAATTTGATTATCGTCATAGAGTGCGATTAATTTCCCAAGTTTAAGGTGGCCAGCTAATGAGCAGGCTTCTGACGCGATACCTTCTTGATTACAGCCGTCACCCATTATTACGTAAGTATAATGATCAACGATATTGCAATCAGGCTTATTAAATTTAGCTGCTAAGTGAGTTTCAGCTATTGCTAAACCAACTGCGTTTGAAATTCCTGCACCAAGAGGACCAGCTGTAACCTCAACACCTTCAGTTTCGAATGTTTCTGGATGTCCAGGAGTTTTTGATCCCCATTGCCTAAATTCTTTAATATCTTCAATAGAAACTGATTTATATCCTGTCAAATGAAGCAAGGAATATAACAGCATACAGCCATGACCAGCTGATAATACAAAACGGTCTCTATTGAACCATTGTGGATTATTCGGGTTGTGGTTAAGTATGTTTTGCCATAGTGCATAACCCATAGGAGCACATCCCATTGGTAACCCAGGATGTCCACTATTAGATTTATTTACTGCATCTACAGCAAGCATTCTTATACTATTTACACAAAGTGATTCTAATGAAACAGATGCAGCGACCATTGTTTTAAATTAAGTTAAGTTGGGAATAGAGAATTGGTTGTCGTCAATTTATTTTGCTGAAAGCAAGGCAAACATTGTGACCACCAAATCCGAAAGAATTTGAAAGAGCAACTCCTATTTGAGCATCTCTTGCATTATTTGGTACATAATCAAGATCGCACTCAGGATCTGGATTAACGTAGTTAATTGTAGGAGGGATAAAATTATGTGTCAAAGAAAGTATACAAGCTACAGCTTCTATACCTCCTGAGCCTCCTAAGAGATGACCTGTCATCGACTTAGTAGAGCTTACAGGAATGAGGTAAGATCTGTCTTTAAAAATGGATTTAATTGCAGAAGTTTCATTTTTATCATTAGCTGATGTACTTGTTCCATGAGCATTTATGTAATCAACTTTTTCAAGGCTAAGACGAGCGTCTTCAATTGCTAATTTGATAGCTTCGGCGCCTCCTACACCGCCTGGAGATGGAGCTGTAATATGATGAGCATCACATGTTGTTCCATATCCAACTATTTCTGCATAAATTCGCGCATTCCTTTTTTGTGCATTTTCTAAAGTTTCTAAAACAAGAATTCCAGATCCCTCTCCAATAACAAATCCATCTCTTTCTGCATCAAAAGGTCTGCTAGCAGTTTGAGGACTTTCATTTCTGGAAGAAAGAGCTTTGGCACTGGCAAAACCAGCTACTCCGAGAGGCGTAATACTTGCTTCTGCTCCCCCACAGATCATTGCATCTGCTTTTCCAAGTTGGAGTAGTCTAAATGAATCACCAATTGCATTTGAACCGGCAGCGCAAGCGGTGGAAACAGAGGAACTTGGTCCTTTTGCACCCAAGGCGATTGCAGCCAATCCAGTTGCCATGTTTGGAATCATCATTGGGACTGTAAATGGACTTACTCTTTTAGGGCCTTTATGACTCAATATTTGAGCTTGACTTTCCATAGTTAGTAAGCCTCCAACACCAGAACCAATAATCACTCCAATTCTTGATGAATTATCTTCAGTAATTTCAAGTCCAGAATCATTAAAGGCTTGCTTGGCAGCTATAACTCCAAACTGGGAGAAACGATCCCACCTTTTTGATTCTTTAGCTTCAATAAAATTTTCAGTTTGAAGATTTTTTACTTCTGCCGCAAATTTGCAGGGGTGTTGTTCAGGATCAAAGAGAGTAATATCTGAGACTCCATTCGTTCCCGTTTGAAGACCTACTAAATATTCATCAATGTTATTACCAATTGGAGTTACTGCTCCGATACCAGTAATAACTACTCGATGGAAATTTGGCATTCTTTAATTAACCTTTTTTTTCTTCGATGAATTTTACTGCATCGCCAACAGTTGCGATTCCTTCAGCTGCTTCATCTGGAATTTCAATATCAAATGCCTCTTCAAGAGCCATCACTAGTTCAACAGTATCTAGAGAATCTGCTCCTAAATCATTTTGGAAATTTGAATCTGATTTTACTTCTCCTGCTTCAACGCTTAATTGTTCTGAAACAATAGAACAAACTTTTTCGAGGATTTCTTGTGACATAGTTTATGTAAATTACTAATTATCTATATGATTTTATGCCCTAGAGTTAACAAGAGTGAAGCATATCTTAATTTTTTTAATTTCTTTGTAAGACAATAGTATTATAAAGCGAGGTTCAAAAGACAATTTTTACATGTCACACGCAGTTAAAATTTATGACACTTGCATTGGTTGTACCCAATGTGTAAGGGCTTGCCCACTTGATGTTTTAGAAATGGTTCCATGGGACGGCTGTAAAGCTGGTCAAATAGCTTCGTCTCCTAGAACAGAAGATTGTGTAGGTTGTAAAAGATGTGAAACGGCATGCCCAACTGATTTCTTAAGTATTCGTGTTTATTTAGGAGATGAGACTTCTAGGAGTATGGGCTTAGCATATTAATTTTTATAGTGCAGTTTTAAGACAGTCCATGTTTTAGTAAATGCGCATTTTATTTCAATATAATTGAAAAAAAAATTTCGTATGTGTGGAATAGTTGCTGTAACTGGGTATAAAAAAGCTTTACCATTATTAATCAATGGTTTAGAAAAACTTGAATACAGAGGTTATGATTCTGCAGGTATTGCAATAATTAATTCTGAAACAAATTGTATTTCTTGTAATAAAGCAGAAGGAAAACTCAAGAATTTAAAAAGAAATCTTAGTGATTACAATATTCCAGGAACTGTAGGTATAGGTCATACCAGATGGGCAACTCATGGAAAGCCTGAGGTTAAAAATGCACATCCTCACACTGATAGTTCAGGAAATATAGCAGTTGTTCAAAATGGCATTATTGAAAATTTCCAAGATTTAAAGAATAAATTAGAGCAAGAGGGTATTATTTTTAATTCTGATACAGATACCGAGGTAATTCCCCATCTAATTCAAAGAGAGTTAAATACATTAGGTAAACTTAATCTTGAGAATAATGGTTCAACATTATTAGTAGCTGTGAGAAATGTGATATCTGATTTAGAAGGATCTTATGCTTTAGCAGTTTTATGGTCTGGTGCCCCAACCTCTTTGGTAGTTGCAAGAAAACAAGCGCCCTTGATTATTGGCTTGGGTGAAGGAGAATTTATCTGTGCTAGTGATACTCCAGCCATTGCAAATTTTACGAATATTATTTTGCCTATGGAAGATGAAGAAATAGCTTTATTAACTCCGCTTGGAATTGAAATATATGATTCAAGCAACGAGAGACAATATCGAAATCCAGTTTCTCTAAAAGTCTCAGAGCAAATAATGGATAAGATGAACTTCAAACACTACATGTTAAAAGAAATATATGATCAGCCACAGACTGCAAAAAACTGGCTAGAAAATTATTTAATTAAGAACTTGGATAATGGGCAATATCAAATAAACTACCCTTTTGATACAGAGTTTTTTGAATCAATAGAAAGAATTGAAATTATTGCTTGTGGTACAAGTAAACATGCTGCAATGGTGGGCAGCTTTTTATTAGAGCAATTTTCAGGTATCCCTACAAATGTCTTTTATGCGAGTGAATTTCGATATTCACCACCTCCATTATTGCCAAATACATTAACTATTGGAGTCACTCAATCTGGTGAAACAGCTGATACAATTGCGGCTATCGATATGGAAATTAAAAGACGTTCTTTAATTGAAGATAAAAAATTTAAACCCAATCTAATTGCAATAACAAATAGAAAAGAGAGTTCAATAGGAAGGCAGGTTTCAAATATAGTTGATATATGTGCAGGAATAGAAGTTGGAGTTGCAGCAACAAAAACTTTTTTTGCTCAATTACTTTCTTTTTATGGATTAGCCATAAAATTTGCTCAAATTAAAGGCAATCAAAGTCCTGATGAAATTGGAAAATTAATAAACGAACTTATAAAACTTCCGCCATTACTGGAAGATCTCTTAGAGAAACATAATAAATCTTCAGAAAAATTAGCTCATGACTTTTTTAATATTAAAGATGCTATTTTTTTAGGAAGAGGAATAAATTATCCAATTGCTCTTGAAGGTGCCTTAAAACTTAAAGAAATTAGCTATATCCATGCTGCTGGATATCCTGCTGGTGAAATGAAGCATGGTCCAATAGCTTTATTAGATAAAAAAGTACCTGTAATTTCAATTGCTTCCCCTGGTGAAGTTTTTGATAAAGTTATTAGTAATGCACAAGAAGCAAAAGCTAGAGATTCATATTTGATTGGGATTGCTCCTGAATGTAATGGAACTGAAATCTTTGATTATTTAATGAAGGTTCCTTCCTCTAATGAATGGATTTCCCCTCTACTTAATATATTACCTTTGCAATTATTGAGTTACCATATCGCAGCTCATAGGGGCCTAGATGTGGATCAACCAAGAAATTTAGCTAAAAGTGTAACTGTGGAATGATTAGTTTCTTATAAGCTTGTATTTTTGAAATTTACAGTTCTAAGAGTCCACTTGGAGGATTTATAATTATAAAATTATTTTTAATATCTACTAATGGGACTATTTCTTTGACAAATGGTATGAGAACCTTTTTTTGATTTTTAAATAGTTCAATAACAAGTAAATTATTTTTCTCATTTTCTAAATTGATAACTTTCCCAATTATTTTTAATTCATCATTTTCTAAAATCTTAACCTCAAGATTAATAAGCTCCAACAGATGGAATTCTTCCTTTTTTAGGTTGGGTAGATTATTAGTTTTTACAAGAATTTTAAATTTTTTAAGTTGCTCTGCGTGATTTCTTGTGTCTATTCCTTTGAGTTTAACTATAAAGGTATCTTTACCAGGTTGTTTGAAACCAGATATAAGTTCTATTTTTGAAGGAGCTTCATTTTCTTTTTGTAACCATCTGATTCCAGGTTTTGAAAATCTTTCTTCAAAATCACTTAGAGATTTAACCTTTAACTGTCCATTAATTCCATGACATGATGTAATCAATCCAACAATCAACCATTCGTTTTTATTTATCATAATATTGTATTAAAAGGTTTTTTATGGAATTATCTGCTAAACCAATACTTCCCGGTTCTTTTGTTGTTGTAAAAGACAATAATTCTATATACCGAGGATATAAAGGGTTTGTACAAAGAGTTACAAAAAAAAGTGCAGCTGTTCTGTTTGAAGGGGGTAATTGGGATAAACTCATAACTTTTCAGCTAACAAATTTAGAAATAGTATAAAAATTAGATTTTACCTTTATCGATATATTTTTCTATCAAAACTCTAGCTGCATTTGTTTCTGCTTGTTTGTGGGATTTGCCGAATGCAGATGATTCTTTTAAGCCCTCGATAAATATATCGCAAGAGAATCTTTTAGGGTCCCCATTTTTTTTTGAGACTTCAATTATTTTATAGACTGGTAAATCAAAACCTTTATTTTGACACCACTCTTGCAATACTGTCTTAGATTTAAATTTATATGGAGCTTTTAAAAATATTTCTGACTCTTCCTCCCAAATATCATCTAACCAAAGATTTACTTCCTGAATTGAATTAAAACACTTATAAATAGCACCAATTAAAGCTTCTGTAGCTTCACCAATAATAGTATTTTTTGAATTTTCATCACCAAGAGCTTTAGGTCCTTTAATTATTAATTTTTCTATGTCAATTTTTCTCCCTAATTTAGTTAACCATTCATCACTTACAATTTGTGCTCTTAGCTCTGATCTTTCTCCAACACTCATTTGTGGATATTTTTTTTCAATAAAATTGGAAGCAGCTAATCTGAGCACTGCATCTCCGAAAAATTCTAGTTTTTCGTAATTTATTATTTTGTCCTCTGAGGAGTGGATAAATGCTTGATTAAAATCTTTTATAACTGAAATATCTTGAGTTCTAATTATTTCAGAAAATCTTTTCGATTTAATATTTAAAGACTTTAAAAAAGTAATTATTTTATTAATTCTCTTTGCATTAATTATATTTGTCATCAGATTTTAATAATCACAACAATTAGAAAGCAGGTCATAAGCCGGGTTCTGTTCATCTTATAAAAGATGGGCAACCATCTATCTAGGACTGGAATTACTTCACAGTCTCAAGCGGCGCTTAAAAGTAGATTTTGTAATGGTCATAAATCTACTAAGCCTTGCTCCCAGCCGGGGTTTACCTAGCCAACACTTCTCAATGTTGCTGGTGCGCTCTTACCACACCCTTGCACCCTTGCCATACATAAAGTATTAGGCGGTATGTTTCTGTGGCACTATCCTCACGGTTGCCCGCACTGGGAATTACCCAGCAAGCCTGACCATGTGGGAGCCCGGACTTTCCTCAAAAAAGTTTTATTTTGGAAACAAAATAAAACTTTTTTGCGATTGCCTCTCCTGCTTTTATTTAGCATAATGCTTAATACTCCAAAAATCATCTATTGGGGCTGTAGCTCAGCAGGATAGAGCAACGGTTTCCTAAACCGTAGGTCGTGGGTTCGAATCCCGCCAGTCCCGTAAAAATAAAAAACTATATGTAGTATGTGTGCAAAATTGCTACTCTCTAGCTAGCGTATAGTTAGTAGTAAATCTTTTATGGCTAAGTTGCATGATATGCGTTTAAAGCTCTTAATTCAACAAGAGCATGAACGCATTTCTAAATCTCAACCTAATGATTTAGATCTTTCAATAGTACAAGCAAGATGTCTGTGCTGGCTTGCTCTATTGGCGGAAGCTCATGAAGATCAAGCAAATGATGCTGAAAAAAGAGGCGACGCCGAGCAAGCAATGGGATGGTTTGCTGATTCTATGAGGCTAAGAGATGTTATTAATTTGGTTACCAGTATTGAGATCCCTTTGCCAGATAGTCCAGATTCACTAGATGAAAATGACGAATTATTAGATGGCCCTACAATTTTACCCAAATAGTGAGATGATATAAAGAGAATTATATTTTCTTTTGGCTGAAGAACCATGTCAATGCTCTGATTGTCAGAGATTTTATAAGGAGCATGATCGTCTGATTAGAGAATTTCCTACTTTTAAGCAGCAACAAGAATTGAATTGGGCATCCATACAATCTTTTAGGACTCTTTGTACAAAAATTACTGATGAGTTGCAGAGAGAATTATCTGAAAGAGAATCAAATGAAGATATCGGTCAAGAAGAAAAACATATTTCTGATATAGAAATTACTGAAGCTTTAGAAGAGCTTGAAAGTGTTAATGCCTATCTATATTCAATTGAAGCATTAATGGAAAGAATTTTTGATACTAAAATTTCCAACAATATTGAATCTAAATTTAAAGAAATTGCAAATGAATTGGCCCCAGATCCATTAAATATGGATCGATTAATTTTGAACAGATTATTCCACCAAACCCCAGATTCGCCAGACAAGAAAAATATTAATTAGTTAATTCCTCGACATCGCAAGTAATTTCAACTGGCATTGGAGATACTTTCCAAATAGATTTACAGTACTCTCTAATAGATCTATCTGAAGAAAAATATCCTGATCTAGCAGTATTTAATAATGCCATCTTATTCCAAGCTTTTTTATTATTCCAGCATTCACTTACGACATCCTGTTTATTTAGGTAGTCTTCAAAGTCAGCCATAACAAAGAATGGATCATGTCCAGTCAAGCTGTTTAATAAAGGTTTAAATAATTCTTTATCCCCATTGCTAAAATGGCCTATTTCAATTAAGCGAACAACCTCTTTGAGTTCTGGACATTGTTCAATAAAAGTTTTAGGGGCATAATTATTATTTTTTAAATCCATAATTTCGCTTTCTGTTTTACCAAAAAGGAAGAAGTTCTCTTTTTTCACAAGATCTCTTAATTCCACATTAGCTCCATCTAATGTTCCAATAGTTAACGCTCCATTCATGGCAAATTTCATATTTCCAGTTCCAGATGCTTCTTTTCCAGCAGTTGAAATTTGTTCTGAAAGATCCGTTGCAGGATAAACTATTTCACCAAGTTTAACGTTATAGTCTGGCAAAAAAACAACTCTTAATAGACCATCCATATCTGGATCAGAATTAACTACATCAGCAATACCATTTATAAATCGAATCATCAGCTTTGCCATAAAGTAACCTGGCGCAGCTTTTCCTCCAAAAATTATGGTTCTTGGTACTTCATATTTGTTTGTACCATTTTTGATTCTTAAATATTGAGCAATAATTTGAAGAGCGTTTAAATGTTGCCTTTTATATTGATGTATTCTTTTTACTTGAACATCAAATAAACTTGATGGGTCTACAAGTATTCCAGTTTTTGAATGGATAAAACTAGCTAATTTTCTTTTGCCGTTTAGTTTAGTTTCCTCAAATTTTTCTAAAAAATTATTGTCATCTTTTTTTTCTTCTAACTTCTTAAGGAGTTCCATATTTGTTATCCAATTTGGACCAACTTCTTCTTCTAGAAGGTTAGATAATGATGGGTTAGATAAGGCAACCCATCTTCTTGGAGTAACTCCATTAGTTACATTTGTAAATTTTTCAGGCCATAATGCTGCGAATTCAGGCAGAAGTTGTCTTTTTATTAGATCTGAGTGAAGAGCTGCAACTCCATTTATATGATGAGCTCCAATTGTAGCCAAGTGGGCCATACGAACTGATTTGGAGCCGTCTTCATCAATTATTGAGAGTTTTTGCAGTATCTTGTCATCTCCAGGATAACGTAGTCTTAATTGTTGTAGAAATCTCCAATTAATTTCATAAATAATTTCTAAATGACGAGGAAGAAGATCATTAAATAAACCTAAATCCCATTTCTCTAGAGCTTCTGGTAGTAGTGTGTGGTTGGTATAGGCTACTGAGGAGGTTGTGATATTCCAAGCTTTATCCCAACCAATTTGATATTGGTCAATAAGAAGTCGCATTAATTCTGCAACTGCAATTGCAGGATGTGTATCATTCAACTGGACCGTCCAATGCTTAGAAAACTCTGTTATGGGTATTGATCTTTTTTCAAGGCTTCTCAACATATCTTGTAAAGAGCAACTTACAAAAAAGTGTTGTTGTTTGAGTCTTAATCTTCTTCCTTCATCAGTTCCATCATTTGGATATAGAACTTTTGAAAGAGTTTCAGATGCAACTTTTTCTTCTACTGCACCATAATAATCACCAATATTGAATGCATAAAAGTCAAAACTTTCAGTTGCATCAGCTCTCCATAATCTTAATCTGTCACATGTATTTACTCTGTATCCTAAAACTGGAACATCATGAGGTACTCCAATTGCATGTTCTGAAGGGATCCATCTTGATCTATAGTTTCCTTTATCATCTCTATAACTTTCAGTTCTTCCTCCAAAACCAACGAAACATGATTCGTCGGGTTGTGGAAGTTCCCATGGCCATCCACCCTTTAACCATTTGTCAGTAACTTCCACTTGCCAACCATCCCTGATTAACTGATTGAATATGCCAAATTCGTATCTGATACCATAACCAACTGCTGGAACCTGCAAAGATGCTAATGACTCCATGTAACACGCTGCAAGTCTGCCAAGTCCACCATTACCTAATCCAGGCTCTTCTTCAACTTCAAGAATTGTGGACAATGAGTCAATGCCAAATCTTTTTAAAGCATCTTCTGCTTCTTGAGTTATCCCAAGATTGAGAAGATTATTACTTAATTGAGGACCTATTAAAAATTCTGCTGATAAGTAGGCGACAGTTTTTTGTGGTTTTTTTCTTATGACTTCTTGGCTGGCTAAATATCGTGTCATTAGCCTATCTTTAACTGCATAACTTAAAGCCATATACAAGTCGTGAGGACTTGCAGAAGTAGCTAACTTTCCAAGAGTGTAAAAAAGATGGGCTGTCATTCCTTGAAAAACAGCATCAG
>CACNMX010000016.1 GCA_902621675.1 uncultured Prochlorococcus sp.
ACCGCTTCCAAATGCTTTTCCAAAAGTTCCAGTAATTATAGTTATATCTGAACGGAAATCAAAACTTAAACCCCTGCCTTCAGGGCCCAAGATCCCAATTGCATGGGCTTCGTCAACTAATAATTGAACACTATTTTTTTTGCAAATTTCAGTTATTTCTCTGAGCGGAGCAATTGATCCCTCCATGCTATAAAGAGATTCGACAACAACTAAAATGGAATTTTTTGTGGGGTTAGATTTAATAATTTTATCTTCTAAATCTTTTAAATTATTGTGTGAAAATCGAATTAGTTTAGCTTGAGCAGCTTTAACTCCAACCAATAAAGAGTTATGGATTAATTTATCTGCTATTACGATACTATTTCTGTTTGCTAAAGTCTGGATAGCGGCTATATTTGCTTGAAATCCGCTTGGGAAAAGTAATACTTTATCTTGATCAAGCCACTTGGCAAGTTCTGTTTCTAATAATTTATGTATTGGTCTTGAACCTGTAATAAACCTAGAGCTTCCTGAACCAATACCCTCTAACATGCTTATTTCGTAAGCAGCTTTTATTAAATCCTTGTCCCTACTTAATCCAAAATAATCATTACTGCATAAGTCTATAAGTTTTTTATTTTGCGAATTTAAACTTAGAAGTTCGAATGATTTTTTACCTAAAGAAAATGTTTTTAATTTACGGATTCTATTTTTTGGAATTTTTATTTTTTTCATTTTGGCAAAATAAAATATAGTGGATTTAATTAAAAAGATTTAGATTTACTATTAAAGTTTGCAAGGTATTTTTTGTTTATTAATATCTATATAGATCATATATTAAGAAGTTAACTCATCCTCTCTTCAATCACAATTATTGCTTAATTTAGAGGAATATTTCCCCTTTCCACTAGATGATTTCCAATTAGAAGCAATTCGAGCTATTAATAGCGGAAATTCTGTTGTTTTAACGGCACCAACAGGTTCGGGTAAAACATTGATAGGTGAATTTGCTATATATAGAGGCTTATCTCATGAAAGTAGAGTTTTTTATACAACACCTTTAAAAGCACTATCAAATCAAAAGTTTAGAGATTTTTCTAATCAATATGGTGATAATAAAGTTGGTCTTTTAACTGGAGATATAAGTATAAATAGAGAAGCACCAATCTTAGTTATGACGACTGAGATTTTTAGGAACATGCTTTATGGCGAATTTGATGAATTTGATGATCCCTTAGACAATTTAGAATCTGTGATTCTTGATGAATGCCATTATATGAATGACCCCCAAAGAGGCACAGTTTGGGAAGAAACTATAATCCATTGTCCTACTAGAACTCAAATAATAGCTTTATCAGCAACAATAGCTAATGCAGATCAATTGCAAAATTGGATAGAAAAAGTTCATGGACCTACAGTACTAATTAATAGCGATAAGAGACCAGTCCCTCTTGATTTTATTTTTTGTAGTTTTAAGGGCCTCCATCCACTTTTAAATAATAAGGGTAATGGAATTCACCCAAACTGTAAGATTTGGAGAGCTCCTAAGGGGCAGAAAATGAAAGGGAAAGTGGGCAGGATAATGCAACCAAAGTCTCCCTCAATTGGCTTTGTGATCTCTAAACTAGCTGAACGAAATATGTTGCCAGCTATTTATTTTATCTTTAGTAGAAGAGGATGTGACAAGGCTATTGAGAATATAAAAGACTTAACTTTAGTAAGTTACTCAGAAGCAAGTATGATATCCCAAAAATTAGATGTTTATCTTAAGAATAATCAAGAGGCAATTAAAGATAAATCTCAATGCGAGGCATTAAAACGAGGTATTGCATCTCACCATGCTGGATTATTGCCTGCATGGAAAGAATTGGTTGAAGAATTATTTCAGCAAGGTTTGATAAAAGTTGTTTTTGCAACTGAAACTCTTGCTGCAGGAATAAATATGCCCGCAAGAACAACTGTTATTTCTTCTTTATCAAAAAGGACAGAAGATGGGCATAGATTATTATTTAGCAGTGAATTTTTGCAAATGTCAGGAAGAGCTGGAAGAAGAGGAAAAGATACCCAAGGATATGTTGTTACATTACAAACAAGATTCGAAGGTGCCAAAGAAGCAAGTGCACTGGCTATTAGCAAACCAAATTCTTTAGAGAGTCAATTCACTCCTAGTTATGGAATGGTACTTAATCTTTTACAAAGTTATACTTTAGAAAAGTCTAAAGAATTAATTAAAAGAAGTTTTGGTAGTTTTTTATATTTAGGTGAATCTTCAGGTGAGAATATAATTCTCGAAAATTTAGATAAGGATTTAATTGAATTAAAAAAAATTACATCTAACGTTTCATGGAAAGATTTTGATGCCTACGAAAAGTTAAAAAATCGGCTTAAAGAAGAGAGAAGACTCTTGAAAATTTTAGAAAAACAAGCAGCAGAAAAATTATCAGAAGAGATCACTAATGCACTCCCGTATATTAAAGATGGAAGCTTAATTTCAATCAAAGCTCCTCAAATTAAAAGAAAAATTGTTCCAGGATTAATTTGTAAGAAAATATATGAATCCCAAAAAATAAAGAGTTTATTGTGTTTGACAGTTGATAATTTATTTATTCTTATCAAACCCTCCTACATTGTAAGTATTTTTAATGATTTGGATGCAATTGATGTCTTAGGACTTGAAGTCCCAAAGATGTATTTTTCTGGAGAGGTATTTAGGGGAGATGATATGTCGCAGTGTTATGCGGATCGAATTTTAGAAGTTTCTAAAAAAAATGATTTACAAACTCCACAATATGATTTGTCAACGGAAGTTTTGGCACAACAGCAACAAATTAATAATTTAGAAGAAACAGTCAATGATCATCCCGCTCATAGATTTGGAGACTCTAGGAAATTAAAGAAATATAGAAAAAAAATTGTTGATCTTGAACAAGAAATATATATGAGAAAAAAACTTCTTGAGGATAAAGAAAATCATAACTGGAGAACTTTTACCGATTTGATTAAAATTTTGAATCATTTCGGTTGTTTAAATGATTTGGAATTGACAGAAGTTGGACAAACAGTTGGTGCAATAAGAAGTGAAAATGAATTATGGATTGGTCTGGTTTTAGTTAGTGGTTATTTAGACGATTTAGATCCTCCTGAGTTAGCTGCAATTATTCAAGCTATATGTGTTGATATAAGGAGGCCTAATCTTTGGTGTAATTTTAAGCCTTCTTTAAAGGTAATTGATGTTTTTAATGAATTAGATGGTTTAAGAAAATTAGTCGCTTCTCAACAAAATAAGTTTCATATTGAAATCCCTATTTATTTAGAAACAGAGTTAACTGGAATTATTTCTGAATGGGCAAGAGGAAAAAAATGGAAAGATTTGGTTTTTAATACTTCATTAGACGAAGGTGATGTAGTGAGGATTATTAGAAGATCAATTGATGTCCTTTCTCAAGTTCAATACTGTATTGGTGTTAGTAATAAATTAAAAAGCAAAGCAAAGCTAGCATTAAAAGCTATTAATCGTTTTCCTGTTTCTGAATCTAATGACCTTATAAAAGTCGCTGAAGATATTAATCCTGCAACAAAAAGAATTGACAATAATTCTTAAATTTTTTTAATCAAATCATTGAATTGATATTCATTGCTTCATCAAATTCATCTTCGTTTAAATAACCTAATTTAAGTGTTGCCTCTTTTAAATTTAATGATTCTTTGAAGGCAAGGTTTGCAATTTCAGCTGCTTTTTCGTAACCAACTTTTGGTACTATGGCTGTAACCAACATTAGTGAATTTTCTAAATTTAACTTCATTTTCTTTTGATTAGGTTCCATCCCATCAACTAATTTTATTCTGAAGTTTTCTATTACATTTTTTAGTAATTTTAAACTTGTGAGAATATTAAACCCAATAAGAGGCTTATATTCATTCATCTGTAAAGTACCGCTAGAATTTGCCATTGAAACTGCATATTCAAGACCCATTATCTGAGTGCAAACCATTGATAAGGCTTCGCATTGAGTTGGATTCACTTTGCCCGGCATGATAGAACTTCCAGGTTCATTTTGAGGAATAATTAGTTCATATATTCCTGATCTTGGACCAGAAGATAGAATTTTTATATCATTTGAAATTTTAAATAATGCACCTGCTAGTATTTTTATCTGACTCATTACTTGAGCTAGACGATCATGTGAGGCCATGATAGAAAAATTATTTTTTGATTTATAGAACATTAGATTAGTATCATGGGAAATTGATTTTATAGACTCTTCACAAAATCCTTTTGGACAGTTAATCCCTGTACCAACTGCAGTTCCTCCCAGAGGTAAGAAATACAATTCATTCAGACTAATAATAATTGCATTCTCAGCATCTTTAAGTTGCTCTGACCATCCTGATATTTCTTGCCCAAAAGTAAGAGGGACTGCATCTTGAAAATGGGTTCTTCCTATCTTTATAAGGTGTTTCCATTCTTCGCTTTTTTTATCAAGGACCTTAGTAAGTTCTCTGATCGTTGGAACTAAATTTTTGATTATTTCATTAACAACAGATATTTGAATAGCAGCAGGAAAAGTGTCATTAGTTGACTGAGATTTATTTACATCATCATTCGGATGAATTGGTTGATGACTACCAAGCTCTGAATTAGTTTTTAAAGCTGCAATGTTTGAAATTACCTCATTAACATTCATATTTGTTTGCGTGCCACTACCTGTTTGCCAAACCTTTAAAGGAAACTGTGAATCGTGAAGCCCATCCAGTATTTCCGTACATGCGTCTACAATCAAATCTTTTTTCCTTTTATCTATTAAACCTAAATTGAAATTCGCAATTGAAGCAGCTTTTTTTATGAGGGTGAGTGAATAAATTAACTCAATTGGAATTAATTCTTCTCCAATAGAAAAATTTATTATCGATCTTTGTGTTTGAGCACCCCACAAAGCTTCGATGGGAACCTCTATTGTTCCCATACTATCTTTTTCAATCCTAAAGTTTTTGGTCATTATTCCTCTGAAAACACTGGTTAAACTTAGATAAGGTTTTCAGTAATCCTAGATACTTAACTTCTCCCATATTACACTTAAATTATTGAGATGAATTGAAGGATTAAAACATTCTTCTAAGTCACTTTGATCAATAACATTCATAATTTCTTTATCTCTTTCTATATTTTGCTTGAAATTCCCATCCTGAGTATTCCAGGCCTGATGCGCATTTTTTTGTACTAAGCTATAAGCTTTTTCTCTAGACAAGCCCCTCTCTACAAGCAAAAGTAAAACTTTCTGACTAAAGATTACACCACCATATATATTTAAATTTTTGAGCATATTTTTTGGATAAACTTCTAAATTGCTTACTATATCTTGCATTTCCCTGAGCATAAAATGCAAGCAGATTGATACATCAGGAAGCATAATACGTTCATTTGAACTATGGCTTATATCTCTTTCGTGCCAAAGGGGAACATTTTCAAGTGCTGTTAATACGTAACTCCTCAAAATTCTTGCTAAACCACTGACTCTTTCACTTCGAATAGGATTTCTTTTATGAGGCATGGCAGAACTTCCTTTTTGCCCTTTTGTAAAGCCCTCCTCAACTTCTAAAACATCAGTTCTTTGTAAATTTCTTATTTCAGTTGCGAATCTATCTAAAGAAGCGCCAACTAGTGCAATAGTTTGCACATATTCTGCATGTCTGTCTCTCGATATAACTTGCGTACTTGCTGTATCAGGTTTTAGGCCGAGTAAATCACAAGTTATTTGTTCTACTTTAGGATTCGTATTAGCGTAAGTTCCCATTGCGCCACTTATTTGTCCAATTGCTACAGAATCTTTCAGAGTTAACAATCTTTTTTTGTTCCTTATTATTTCTGCTAACCATCCTGCAAGTTTAAAACCGAAGGAAATTGGCTCCCCATGAATTGCATGAGATCTGCCAATCATTAATGTATTTTTATGCTTCCTTGCTAATAATCTGACCTCATTTTCTAGGTTCTCAATCTCTTCTAATAACAATTCGCAAGAATTTACTAACTGAAGAGATAAGCCAGTATCAAGTACATCACTACTGGTCATACCAACATGTATGTATCTTCCTGAATCTCCTACAAATTCATTAACGCTTGTAAGAAATGCTATGACATCATGTTTAACTTCTTTCTCAATTTCTGTAATTCTAGATTCATCAAACTTTGCATTTGAACGTATCTCTTTCATGGCATTCTCAGGGATTTTCCCGAGGGAAAAATTTGCTTCACATGCAGCTATTTCAACCTTAAGCCAACTCTGGAATTTTGCGCTTTCAGTCCAGATTTTCCCCATTTCGGGTAATGTGTAACGCTCGATCACAATTTTTATTTATTATCAATTTAAACTTTATAACAAAATCGAATTATTGCCCTATACCTTTAAAGATGTACTTGCCATTGAACATATTTGACTAATTATTATTTTTCTATGTAACATTTTTCTGGCTAATAAATAAAGCTTAAGTATAAAAATGTTTGCATATATTCCTTCGTTAATAATGGGTAATTTTTTAGTTCTCATTTAAAATTGGAAGGAATTAAAGAATTTGGATCTTAATCTTGTAGAAGTTCATTATTCAGTCTTTTTTATTGATTAATAGATGATTAAAAAAAGTAGATTAGACCTTTATCTTCTAAAAAGTGGTTTATGTGAAACTCGTCAAAAAGCCCAAGGTTTAATTCTTGCGGGCAAGGTTAGAGATATCAATGGAAAAGTATGGGATAAACCTGGACAACAAGTATTAATTGGATCCGAATTTTTTATTGATTCCGAACCTATGTTTGTATCAAGGGGAGGCGAAAAATTATTGGAGGCATTTAATAAACTTGAAATTAAAGTAAAAGATAAAATATGTATTGATGCAGGAATCTCTACAGGGGGATTTACTGATTGCTTATTGCAACAAGGTGCAAAGTTAGTTTATGGGATAGATGTTGGTTATGGGCAAACCTCATGGAAGATTAGAAATAACCCAAAAGTTATACTTTTTGAACGAACTAATATTCGAAATTTAAAACCTAATGATCTTTTATCTAGAAGTAATGAATTACCAAATTTTGTGGTTGCTGATTTGTCTTTTATTTCATTAAAGTTAGTTTTTAAACCTATAGGTAATTTATTAGAAGGTGATTGTATTGAGGGAATATTTTTGATTAAACCCCAATTCGAGGTGGGTAAAGATAAAGTCAGTAAAGGCGGTGTTGTTCGCAATCCTAAATTCCATACTGAGGCTATAGAGTCTGTTATCTATGCTGCTAAGAATTTTCAATGGAATATAAAGAATTTGATAGCTTCTCCGCTGGTAGGCCCTGCTGGGAATCATGAATATCTAGCTTGGATGACCTTAGGAAGTCAATCAAATAAAAGTATTAATAGTGAATATATACAAAATTTAGTAAAAGAAACTCTTTGAATTAAAGTGCTTCTTCGTCTTTGTCGCCAGTTCTAATTCTTACAACTGAATCAATTGATGTGATGAATATTTTTCCGTCACCTATCTCTCCAGTTTTTGCTGCTTCAGCAATCGCATCTATGACTGAATTAACCTTTTCATCTTCTACAACAACTTCTACTTTAAGTTTTTGAAGGAATTCAACAGTAAATTCGGAACCTCTATATCTTTCAACTTGTCCTTTTTGTCTTCCAAAACCTCTAACTTCACTCACTGTCATTCCAACAATGCCGGAATTTACTAATGCAATTTTTACGTCCTCCAGCTTAAATGGACGTATGATTGCTTCAATTTTCTTCATGATTAAAGATTGAACACTACTATTTTAATTGTTTTTTGGGAAAACATCCAACATTGAAATATCAGACAAACATTCAACATTAAGGCCTGCATTCTTGGCGTCTTCAATTAATAGTTGGGAATTTTCTTCAGAAATTATTACTGTACTATTTGACAACGCTTCCCACTTATCATTCTCAAAGTGTGTTTGAAGCCATAACATTCCAATTGCAGTTTTTGGTTGAAGGGATTTATTTAAGTTGTTATCGATAGTTATCAAACAAATGTCCATTAATTTTTCATTGAACTAAACACATATAAACCTTTCGGCGGACATTATGAATGTTACTATTGATACAAAAATAAGATTTTACATCTTTTGACTTAGTCAATTGTAATACTTAGATTTGTTGATACTTTTGCGTATTTTTATCTTTATATATAGTTTTTATATAGGTTTAGTAAAAAAGTTCTACTAAAAATGAGTACAGCTAAATTAGAAGATTCGACTCAAAGACCGCTATATGGTGAAAGAATTATTGAAGAAGCAAAAATAATTTGTTTCGATAATCCAAATAAGAAAAGAATTTATGAAATTTCTATTCAGTTACCTGAATTCACATGTAAGTGCCCCTTTTCTGGTTATCCAGATTTTGCAAAGCTAAATATTATTTATCAACCTAATTTGAAGGTCTATGAGTTGAAGTCTTTAAAGCTTTATATTAATAATTTTAGGGATATAAAAATATCACATGAGGAAGTTGTGAATAGAATTATGGATGATTTAGTGAATGAAGGTTCACCTCACTGGATACATTTAAATGCTGCATTTAACCCCAGAGGGAATGTTTCTATGCAGTTAGATATTTTTAGTGGGCAGAAAAGAAATTAAAAATTTTTTATTTCGTCAGATAATTTAAAAAATTCTTTTTTAAAGCCAACTAGATTTTTATTACTAAGGCCTCCAATAGATAACTTTTGTGATTCTTTATTTACCAGAATCCATAATTGGTTAGTTGGTATAAGACTTATTATTGTTCCAAAAATTATTAAGATAAATGAAAAGTAAATAAATGGTATAGACGGATCATTTTTAATTATTAGTCCACTGCTGGGGATTACTTTTATCAGAGATACTTTTGAAGAATTAACTTCTAAAGGATCGTCATTGATATAGAGATTATTCCCGGAAAAATTTTCTATATTCGAAATTTTAAGTGGACCATTTTCATTATCTATTGTTAAAAGGAAATTTTTTTTAGTCTCCGATCCTAATTCAACTAAAACTCCCCAAACTTGATTACCCATTTCTGGAATCTCCTTTAATTGTAATTGATAGAGGATATTATCTATTTCTAAAACAACATTTGATATTGCCCAATCTGCTTGATAAATAGTTAATCCTTTAAACCTGATTGGATGATTAACTTTGGTTGTTTTTATTTCATTTAAATTTAGATCTTTAGAAGAAAAATTTAATTTTGAAATAAACTGTTTGGGCACACCATCACTTTCACGTTCTATAGAAAAATCGACTAATTTTACATTGGCTTTTGAGTTTGTGCTCTCATTAACAAGATCTAAAGTTTCTCCAGGCAGTAAATATTGTTCTTTTGATTGACTTGTAAAACTTCCATATGCTGAACCTATAAGTAAGACTATTAATCCGATATGTACAACTAAAGGACCAATTTTTCCAATTAACCCCTTTCTTGCAGAAATATGACTATTAAATTTGTATGTTTTCCATCCTTTTTTTTTAAGTAATAAATCTAATTTTGATATATGTTCTCCATCTTGATTTATTTGATGACTTGTAGTTAATTGCAGTTTGCTAAATTTTTTTTCGCTCTTATATTCAATCCATTTTAATGAAGCTTTTAATGCAGGAATTTGCCTCCTGAAACTACATGCTGCCAGAGAAATGCAAAGAAGAATTAATGTAAATAAAAACCAAAAGCTTGTATAAATGTGATCCAATTGAAGTTTTAAGACTTTTTCTCCATCTAAAAATCCAAAAATGGGAGCACTATCGAAATTATCAATATAGAATTTATTATTACTACCTTGAGGTATAAAAGTACCTAGTCCACTGGCAATAGCAATGAAGATTATCAGCGATATAGCGAATCTTAAACTTGATATTTTGAAAATAAGATTCTTAAAAATAATCATTTAAATCCAATTTGAAAATAAATTTAATAACCCTAGGGAAACTAAAAATATCCCACTTAAAATCGGAATAATTTGACTAAATTTTCTAAGAGCTAAAAATTGCTTTAAGTTTTCTGCAGTAGCTCCAGCAATGATTAATGGGGTTACTTGGCCTATCCCAAAGAAAAATAAAAAAATAATAGATATTATCGGGTTTTTAGCTTGCGATACCCAAGCCAAAAGAGTTGCTAAAACTGGAGTAATGCAAGGTGAAGAAGCCAGTCCAAAAGTTGTCCCTATGGCAAAAGGAGCTATAAATGTTGGTATTTTATCTTCAATTATTTTTATATCAGGCCCATTCGGAAACTGAAACTTTAGAATTCCTAATAAATTTAAACCCATTATTATTGCTATTAGGGCAACAAATGAAGTGTAATAAGATGGAATTTGCCCATATATTTTACCTAAGAATCCACTCGCAGCCCCTAGTGCAACAAGCGATAAAACTACTCCCCCTGAAAAACTAATAAGTTTAAATTTATTTTTCTCTGTTCCGCCTATATAAGCAATAGTCACTGGCAATAATGATAATGAACATGGCCCAAGACTTGTTAGAAGTCCTGCACTAAAAACCAAAAATATAGTAAATGGACCAGGACTATTAAGACCATTCTGCATAAGCAGATTACCCTTTTGAGATAATTCTGAAATAACTAAATTAAATGATTCGATAGCTTGAATTTAATCCCTTAAATTCTAACTAATTAAGAGTCTTTCGTGTACTAATCGTACCAATGAATCCTGTTGACTCTAATGAACATCTAACTAACATCCCTGCAATAAAAAAAGACGCTATTAATGAATTGCCGCCATAACTAATGAAAGGTAGTGGTAACCCTGTAGTAGGCATTGAACCTGTTGCTACAGCGATATGCATTATTGATTGACCTGTCAATAACACACCACATCCGATAGCAACCAATTTTGTATAATTGTTCCTGCAATTAAGACTAATTCTTAGGCTTATATAAGAGAATACTGCTAAAAATCCTAAGAATAAAGAACACCCCAATAAACCAAATTCTTCCGCAAAAATGGCAAAAATAAAATCGGTATACATGAACGGCAGATACTGTAATTTTTGTATCGACAGGCCAAAACCTTGGCCAAATAGACCACCTGAACCTATAGCTAATAAACTTTGAACCAATTGAAATCCATTTTCTTGTTGATCTTTCCAAGGATTTATAAATGAAGTAACTCTCAGTTTTTGATATTCGTTGTTAAGGATGCTAATACATCCAGTAATTAATCCTATTGAAGCAAATGAGCAAAGAGAGCTTAGTTTTACTCCTCCGCATAAACCCATTACCCAAAGAAGAATTCCAGTTAATGATGCAGTACTTAAATTAGGCTGTTTAAGTATTAATAAAATTAATAAACCAAAGGTTACAATTGAAATTAATTTTTTATCATTCTTTACTAGATTCCAATGTGCGAAAAGATTAGAAGCTTCTAGAATTAGAAAAGGTTTAATTAATTCAGATGGCTGCAAACGTAAATTGCCAAGCACTAGCCATCTTGAAGATCCATTAACTGTAATTCCAGTAAAATTGGTAAGGAAAATCAAAAAGAATAAAATATAAAAAATAATTCTTGAAAACTTTAAAAGATTTCTAATGTTTGTATTAAGTACGAAATAAAATAAACCAATTCCTGGAATTGTCCAAATAATTTGTTTTTTTAAGAAGTAAGCCCAATTTCCCATTTCCCTACTAGCCACCCACCAACTTGATGATCCTAGTATGCAGATCCCCAATATTGACCAAATTCCAATGATGACAATGAGGATTTTTGCTTCATAAGGCCATATCGCCCAAGGTAAGGGAAATATAGACTCTGTTAAATTGCTGAAATTTTTTTTGTAATTAGAACTAAAGGTTTTTTTTCTTTTAGAAATTCTTTTATACTTTATTTTTTCTTGACTTATTTCCAATTTTTTAAATGTATATTTACTATTGAGACGTTTAATTGAGATTTTGCCAAGTCTTTTATTAACGTTTTAAAGTGTTAAAGCAATTAAAAAGATGACTTTTCATAAATTTTATTTTTTTAAGAATAAAGTGAAAAATGGCCTACAGATTCATCATAAATCTTAAGAATTAATTTTTTATAAAAAAAAACTAGCTAAAAGGCACCTCTCCGTGATAGATTCCGTGAGTTTATATACTTACCTAAAACCATTCAGAGGGGTTTCTAAACTATGTTCACATCAGTGGACTCAAATAGAAAAAAACTTGAGCATCCTTCCAATGAGAATGTTCAATTTCCTCAATCGCTGAATAATTCGATCATCAAAGAAAGTAAATCTGGCATTGCCAATCAAATAGATCATTTGCTTTCCCAAAATGATGAATACACAAAATTGCAATTAACAATTTTTGGAATTACTTTTATTGTTTCTATTTTATTAGCATCAATAACTGGAATTTTTCTAGGTTTTACTTTTGGTTTTAGTATTTTTATAGGTGCAATTGCCGGCATTTTTTATCTACGTTTGCTTGCCAAAAGTATAGGGAAACTTGGTAAAGAATCATCAGGTGTATCAAAATTGCAACTATGTGTTCCAGTTTGCCTCTTTATTTTTGCGAGCAAGCTAGGATCTTTGGATATTTTTCCTGCGATGATAGGTTTTTTCATTTATAAGCCTTCACTCATTCTTTATTTTTCACGTTTTTAAGTAAATTTTTTATTCAAAACAAATGTTTTTTAATTCCTTGCTAACAAATTTTGCAGCATTAGAAGTTGGTCAACATCTTTATTGGCAAATTGGAAATATCAGACTTCATGGGCAGGTATTTTTAACATCTTGGATTTTATTAGGAGCGTTATTAGTTTTTATTTCTTTAGGAACTAAAAAAATGGAAAATGATCCTAAAGGCCTTCAAAATCTGCTTGAGTTCCTCTGGGATTACATAAGAGATCTTGCTAGGACCCAAATTGGTGAAAAAGTTTATAGAGATTGGATGCCATTTATAGGGACTTTATTTTTATTCGTCTTTGTTAGTAATTGGGGTGGGGCTTTAATACCTTGGAGATTGATTAAGTTACCAAGTGGAGAATTGGGAGCACCTACTGCAGATATTAATACAACTATAGCCTTGGCTTTATTAGTTTCACTTTCTTATTTCTATGCTGGTTTAAGCAATAAGGGTTGGAGATATTTCGAATACTATGTTCACCCAACTCCCATAATGCTTCCTTTCAAAATTCTAGAGGACTTTACGAAACCTCTATCACTCTCTTTCAGGTTATTTGGAAATATTTTGGCTGATGAACTTGTTGTTGGTGTTCTAGTCTTTTTAGTTCCGCTAATTCTCCCAATACCTGTTATGTTCCTAGGATTATTTACTAGTGCAATTCAGGCATTGATTTTTGCAACTTTAGCGGCCTACTACATTGGAGAAGCTGTTGAAGAACATCATTAGCTGTTTTCTGATACATTCAGACGCTTTTACAAAGGGTCTGTAATCTGGCAAAATATCTAATCGCGTAGGTCTGAAAATATCAGACCCATTCTTAAAACAAAGGATGTCCAAGCGTGTATGACAACAAAGATTATCACAAGTATTAAGCTCTTTATTTCAAAATTATGGATTCGATTACTTCCGCTGCATCAGTTGTAGCTGCTGGTTTAGCAGTTGGTCTAGGTGCTATTGGCCCAGGTCTTGGACAAGGTAACGCAGCTCAAGGTGCTGTTGAGGGTATTGCCCGTCAGCCAGAAGCTGAAGGTAAAATCAGAGGAACTCTTCTTTTGTCTTTCGCTTTCATGGAGTCATTAACAATTTACGGATTAGTTGTGGCTTTGGTACTACTTTTTGCGAATCCTTTTTCCTAAAAGTTAATATTGCTTCTAATTCTTATTAGCAATATTTAAATTTATTTTTTAACTTCAACTTAATCATATGTTGGCCTTTAATTTTTTTGGTGCTACAGAAGGTGGATTATTTGATATAAATGCCACTTTGCCACTAATGGCAATACAAGTAGTTGCGCTTACTTACATATTAAATTCTCTCTTTTTTAAGCCTGTTGGCAATGTTGTAGAAAAAAGGGAAAAGTTTGTAAGTAATAATATAATTGAGGCCAAAAATAAACTTTCTGAGGTTAAAAAATTAGAAGCTGATTTATTAACTCAGCTTCAAAGTGCTCGTACAGAAGCCCAAAGAATTGTGAGCGAAGCTGAGAATGAGTCTGACAAGCTTTATAAAGAAGCACTAGAACTTGCTAATAATGAAGCAAATGCTTCAAAAGAAAAGGCAAGACTGGAAATTGAAAATCAGACGTCCGCTGCTCGTGATCAACTTTCTAAACAGGCTGATGATCTAAGCAAACTTATTGTTAATAGATTGATTCTAGAAAAATGAATTTAACTCTTTTAGCTACAGAAGGTTTTGGATTGAACTTCAATTTATTCGAAACTAATATCCTTAATTGGGCTGTAGTGGTTTTCGGTCTTTATAAATTTTTGCCTGGTTTCTTAGGTAAAATGCTTCAAAAAAGGAGAGAAGGAATCCTTCTTGAATTAAAAGATGCTGAAGATCGACTCCTAAATGCAACTCAAGCGTTAGAAAAGGCGAAGAAAGATTTATCTTCAGCAGAAGAAAAAGCTTCTCAAATAAAAGCAGACTCTCTCAAAAGATCTGAATCAATCAGGATGGAAAGTGAGAAAAAAGCGATAGAGGAGATGGCACGAATTAAACAAAGTGCAATTTCTGATGAGAGCTCTGAAGCATCCAGAGCAATTTCTCAACTACGAAAAGAAGCTGTTGAACTGGCAATTAAGAAAGCTTTAGAATCTCTTCCAAATCGACTTGATAAAACAACACAAGAAAATTTGGTTACTCAATCAATTAACAATATTGAGGTGAACTAATGCCACTTTTAAATTCAGTTACTACACCATACGCAGAGGCATTACTTCAAGTTGTGAATGAAAATTCGCAAACTGAAGAAATGGTTTCTGAGGTTAAACAACTTTTGGGATTAATAAATGCTTCCCCTGAATTGGAGAAGGCATTATCCTCTCCCATTTTAGAGACAGATGCTAAGAAGAAAATCATTATTGAAATTTTTTCAAATAAGGTAAATTCTTCTTTATTGAATTTCTTAAAATTATTGGCCGATAGGCAAAGAATTGGAATCCTCACTTCAATTCTTGATAGGTTTTTAGAGATTTACCGAGAAAATAGTAATATTGCTTTGGCAACTGTTACTTCTGCTGTCGAGCTTACTGATGAACAGAAAGGTTTAATTACCCAAAAGATCATCAATATTGCTGGAACAGAAAAATTAGAACTTGTAACTAAAATCGACCCATCTCTTATTGGTGGTTTCGTCGCCAGTGTAGGATCAAAAGTAATTGATGCTTCCCTTGCTTCACAAATTAGAAAACTTGGCTTATCCCTTTCCAAGTAACTTTTAAATCAACCTTTAATTCTTAAAATCCATGGTATCTATACGCCCTGATGAAATCAGTTCAATCTTAAAACAACAAATAACTGATTATGACCAATCTGTAAGTGTTAGCAATGTAGGAACTGTTCTGCAAATCGGTGATGGCATTGCAAGAATATATGGCTTAGATCAGGTCATGGCGGGTGAGTTATTGGAATTTGAAGATGGTACCGAAGGTATAGCTTTAAATCTTGAAGATGATAATGTTGGAGCCGTATTGATGGGAGAGGCACTTGGTGTCCAAGAAGGAAGTAACGTTAAGTCCACAGGTAAAATCGCATCTGTTCCAGTTGGTGAAGCAATGCAGGGGAGAGTTGTTAATCCTTTAGGACAACCAATAGATGGTAAGGGAGAAATTCCTACGAGTGATACTAGATTGATTGAAGAAATGGCTCCTGGAATAATCAAGAGAAGATCTGTGCATGAACCAATGCAAACAGGTATTACATCTATTGATGCAATGATTCCTGTTGGAAGAGGTCAAAGAGAATTAATTATTGGTGATAGACAAACTGGAAAATCTGCTATTGCTATCGATACGATAATCAACCAAAAAGGCCAAGACGTAGTTTGTGTTTACGTAGCTATTGGTCAGAAGTCAGCATCAGTAGCAAACATCGTAGAGGTTTTAAGAGAGAGAGGAGCACTAGATTATACAGTCGTAGTTAGTGCAGGAGCTTCTGAACCTGCTGCTTTACAGTACTTAGCACCTTATACCGGTGCAGCAATTGCTGAACATTTTATGTATCAGGGTAAAGCAACACTTGTTATTTATGATGATCTAACAAAACAAGCTCAGGCTTATAGACAAATGTCCCTTCTTTTAAAAAGACCACCAGGAAGAGAAGCTTATCCTGGAGACGTGTTCTATTTACACAGTAGATTACTAGAAAGAGCAGCAAAACTTTCTGATGCTATGGGAGGAGGCTCTATGACAGCTCTTCCAATTATTGAAACTCAGGCAGGGGACGTTTCAGCTTACATCCCAACTAATGTTATTTCAATTACAGATGGACAAATATTCTTGAGTGCAGATTTATTTAACTCAGGATTAAGACCCGCTATTAATGTAGGTATTTCTGTTAGCCGTGTTGGAGGTGCCGCTCAGACGAAAGCAATTAAAAAAATTGCAGGAACTTTAAAATTAGAACTCGCACAGTTTGATGAACTAGCTGCTTTTTCTCAATTTGCATCTGATCTTGATGAAGCAACTCAGCAACAACTTGAAAGAGGTAAAAGACTGAGAGAGTTATTAAAGCAACCTCAATTTTCCCCGCTTAACCTTGCAGAACAAGTTGCAGTAGTTTACGCAGGAGTTAAAGGTCTTATTGATGAGGTGCCTGTTGAAGATGTTACTAAATTTGCAACTGAACTTAGGGAATACCTAAAGTTAAATAAATCAGAATTTATAGAAGAAATTCTTAAAGAAAAGAAATTGAATGATGGATTAGAAGCAACACTAAAAGAGGTGATAAATGAAGTTAAATCATCAATGCTTGCCACAGTTTAAATTTATTTAAGGAGATATCATGGCAAATCTTAAAGAGATTAGAGATCGAATCGTTTCCGTTAAAAATACAAGAAAAATAACGGAGGCCATGAGACTTGTTGCAGCTGCAAAAGTTAGGAGAGCTCAAGATCAAGTTCTTAAGAGTAGACCTTTTGCAGATAAACTTGCACGGGTCTTAGAAAATATCCAATCTAGAGTGCAATTTGAGGCTGTTGACTCTCCTCTATTATCCAAGAGAGAAGTAAAGAGCATCACTTTGGTTTGTATAACTGCGGATAGAGGTTTATGTGGTGGTTACAATACAAATATAATAAAAAAGGTAGAAATAAGATATGCAGAATTAGTCAAACAAGGATATCAGCCAAATTTAATTTTGGTAGGGAAGAAAGCTATTGGATATTTTCAAAATAGAAAGGATAGATATGTAATTAAAAGTACTTTCAAAGAACTAGAACAGGTACCCACAGTCAAGGACTCTGAGGGGGTAACCAATGAAATTTTAGCTGAATTTCTCTCGGAAAATTCTGATAGGGTGGAAATTATTTACACGAAATTCATCACTCTAGTCAGCTGCGCTCCTGTCGTTCAAACACTATTGCCACTTGACCCTCAAGGAATTGCTGAGGAAAATGATGAAATTTTTAGGTTGACTACAAAAGATAGTAAGTTACTTGTTGAAAAATCAAATATGGAAAAAAGTGATTCAGAGAAATTGCCATCAGATATTGTTTTTGAACAAAGTCCTGATCAACTATTAGATTCCTTATTACCATTATATTTACAGAATCAGGTACTAAGAGCTCTTCAAGAGTCAGCAGCTTCAGAACTCGCTTGCAGGATGACTGCTATGAATAATGCGAGTGATAATGCTAAAGAATTAGCAAGTACTTTGAATCTAAGCTATAACAAAGCTAGGCAAGCAGCTATTACTCAAGAAATATTAGAGGTTGTAGGAGGTTCTGCAGTTTAGCAATAAGATTTAGGATATGCCTGAATACAATATCAAAGTTCAACTTGAGCAAAAGACTTTTAGTTTTTTATGTTCTGAAGATCAAGATATTATTTCAGCGGCAAAAATGAATGGAATAGATTTACCAAGTAGTTGTTGTTCAGGAGTTTGTACAGATTGTGCTTCCATGATAATGGAAGGATCTGTAGATCAAGAAGATGCTATGGGATTAAATGATGATTTGAGGGAAAAGGGCTTTGCACTTTTATGTGTGGCATATCCCAAGTCGGATTTGAATATTGTTATTGGTAAAGAAGTCGAAGATGATTTGTATAATGATCAATTTGGTAAATATCAAAAATGAAATTAAGTTCAGTTGATTACTATTTAGATTGGCCAGCTTCAATAAAAGTAAAAAATTTAAGGGAATTTATCATTGCAAATTTAGAAAAAAAAGGTGATTTAATTCGATGGTCAATTGTTGATATTCAAAATTCTATTGACTTTTTTGGAACAAAAAAACTTAAAATTAAGGCTGTCTTAGCTAATTAAGAAATATAAATTGAAATATTTTTAAGTATGGAAATTTCACCAACAATATTCATAGTTCCAACTGGTATTGGTTGTGAAGTAGGAGGTTTTGCTGGAGATGCACTTCCAACAGCTAAATTATTAGCATCGGCAAGTGGATGTTTAATTACTCATCCAAATGTTATGAATGGTGGTAATCTTTCTGAAAAAGATAAAAATATTTTTTATGTTGAGGGTTATAGTTTAGACCGACTTGCTAAAGGAGAAATCGCTTTAAAAAGGGTAAAACAACAGAAAATTGGGATAATTTTTGATTCAGCCATTGAAAAAGAAATATTAGTGAGACATTTACAAGTTGCTGATGCATGTGTTTCTAGTTTAGGAATTAATGTTCGTTCTTATGTGATTACAAGAAAGCCATTAAACATAGTTATTGATTCTGATTCTTCAAAAATCAGTGGTGGCACAATTGAAAATCCCGATACCCTAATTGATGCTGGAAAATGTTTAATAGAAAAAGGAGTTACGGCAATAGCAATTGTGGCAAAATTTCCAGATGATCCAGATTCTTTAGAAACAAATATCTATCGAGAGGGAAAAGGGGTTGATCCTATTGCTGGAGTCGAAGCAGTTATAAGTCATTTAATAAGCAAATTTTTAAAAGTTCCCTGTGCTCACTCACCTGCTTTAAATCCAATTGAATTGAATGAAAATTTAGATCCTCGTGCAGCTGCAGAAGAAATAGGATACACCTTTTTACCATCTGTACTGATTGGGTTAAGCAATGCACCTGATATTGTTGAATTGCCTGCTAAAAATGAATCAATTTCACTACACCCTAATCAGCTTGAATCGATTGTTGTTCCTAATGGTGCATTAGGGGGAGAAGCAGTACTAGCAGGGATTGAAAAAGGTTTAAATATTATCTCTGTAAAAAATCAAAATACATTAAAAGTGACAAATGAGTTTTATAATTATCCCAATCTTTTTGAAGTTGATAATTATTTAGAAGCTGCAGGCATAATTCTTGCTATCAAAAAAGGTATCAACCTTGATTCAGTTAAACGGCCTTTAAAAAAAATCCAAGAGTGTTCTTATGGTGATTAATAAGATATTGCTATGGGAACTCTCCAGTCACTTCCTAATGATTGACTGCTTAGTTTTAGGATTGGAGGAGCCTGCTTTCTTTTAAATTCCGCTTTTTTTATGAGTGAGATAATTTTTAAAATTAAATCTTTTTTATAACCATCTTCTTCTAGTTGTTGTAAATCTTTTTTCTCTTCAATAATTTCTTTAAGAATTTTATCTAAAATAGAATAAGGTGGGAGAGAATCAGTATCTAATTGATTAGGCCCTAATTCAGCACTTGGAGCTTTTTTACGTATATTTTCTCCAATTATATCTACACTAGTATCTAACTTATGTAACTTTCTACTAATAATTGAATCTTCACTATCAAGCCAATTGCATAATTTAAAAACATTAGTTTTATATAAATCCCCAATTACAGATAATCCCCCATTCATATCACCATAAAGTGTGCAATATCCTACGGCTAGTTCTGATTTGTTGCCAGTTGAAAGTAACAAATGCTTTTCTTGATTTGCTAAAGCCATAAGAAGTGTGCCTCTTATCCTTGACTGAATATTTTGATTTGTTATTTCAGCCATCTCGAAAGATATGGTTTTTATAAATGATTCTTCAAAAGAGGTCATCAAGTTTTCAATTGGAATGCTCTTGAAACTTATCTTTAATCTTCTTGCTAAATCTTTTGCATCACTCTTTGAATGAGATGAGCTCCACTTAGAGGGCATTGAAACACAATAAACATTATCACTTCCTAGAGCCGCTGTAGCAATTGCTGAGACAAGTGCTGAATCAATACCACCACTCAATCCGACTAAAGCTGTTTTAAATCCACATTTTTTTGCATAATCTTTAACACCAAGAACTAATGCATCAAAAATTGATGACATTTCGGAGTTTTTGAATTCATTTTTTTCAGGTTTTGTTTGCTCAATTTCCCAACTGGAGAGATCTTCCGAAAAAGACTTTAATTGCTTAATTTTAGATCCATTCTTATCAAGAATAAAACTATTTCCATCAAAAATTAAATTATCATTTGCTCCAATCTGGTTAACATAAATCAGTGGTACTTGAAGATATTGTGCAGCAAAACTGGAAACTTTGGATCTTAGCTCTAACTTTTTCAGAGTATATGGGGAGGCTGATAAATTTACTAAAATATCAACTTTTTTTTTCTTTAAATCAATAATGGGATTTTTTCTATGGATTCCTCTACCTTCTATATCTTTGTTGACCCATAAATCCTCACATATAGTAAAGCCAAGTCGCCAAGTTTTATTTTTAATTTGTTTAATCAATACGGAAACTTTTTCTTCTGATCTAAAATATCTTTTCTCATCAAATACTTCATAAGTGGGAAGAATAATTTTCCGAGCAATTATTTTCCATTCACCGCCTTCAACCAACGCAATAGAATTATAAAGATTAGGAAAAAAAGAATCATTTACTTTCTCAGCTATTCCGATTGAGATGCTTAAGTTGCCATATTTTTTATTAATATCTAAAGCTAATTGATCAAGAATTTGGTATTGCTTTTTGATTAAATTTTTTTTAAAAAGTAAGTCATTTGCAGGATATCCCCATAATGATAATTCTGGAGTAAGGACAAAATCAGCAGAAATTGAGCTAGCTTTCGAAGCAATATTAAGTATTTTTTTTGCATTGCCCTCTAAATCTCCAACAACTGGATTTATTTGGGCAAGTAAAAATTTCATTCAACTAATTTGATGGATTCATATAAATTATTCCTCTTAACTATATCTATTAACGACGACGGTAAATTAGAACAATTAAAATTTAATCTAAACTTAGAACTTGAAATGTTTGGGGTTTTGATGGTTGAAATCTTAAATTTCACTTTATAAGTTTCTAACATCTTAAGAGTATTTGATTCAAGAGGATATCCCTCTCTTAAAATAATAAAAAAACTTACCTCCAAAATAATTTTGTCGAAATTTTTCCAATAGAAAATATCTTTAATTAAATCACTCCCAATTACAAAATCTAAATTATTAAATTTATAAATTTCTTTACATTTTTTGATTGACTCTACTGCCCATTGGCTACTTATTTTTTGATTAAATAGAATTTTCGGATTATCTAAATCATCAATAAGAGTTTTTAATAAATGGCTACGAGTTGAGATATCCTCTATGTGCTTTTTTTGGGGGTTGTTGCTCACATAGCTTATGGTAAAAGTATAAATTTTGGATAATTCTTCAAGAATTTTTTTGTGTCCAATTGTAGGTGGATCAGCACTCGTACCAAATAAAGCAATGCTTTTTCCCATTTTAAGTTTTAAGGTAGAAAACTAACAAAATTTTTATTTAAATTTTTTCTTGAAAAATAAATATTTATATAGTTAAAAATCTCTGTGTCATTAAAATTCATATTTTGGATCAAAATAGCAGGTTCTATAAAAGAAGCTTTGCTTCTTACAAATATCTCTTTTGCTGCTAATTTCCCTAGAATTTTTGTAGAGTAAATCGCGATTGCGGCTTGAATAATTGCTATAGGTCCATAGGGTAATAATGAAAGCCCGTTAGTAAAAGGTGCTGTTAAAAGAATTAGTTTCTTAATAAGGTTTAAAGACGTATTAACGCCGACTTGAGTGAATCCCAAACATAAATTATTTATGGATATATTTTTAAATATTTTTCTTGTAGATTCACCTTTCAACTTTAAGCCGTAAATATTACTTAATTCGTTAATCAATGCAGTATCTAGTGCAAAACTACCAGCAATATCAAATAAAATAAAAGGATTAAGAGCAACTGCGGATGCCTTTATAGTCGAGAATTTACCAATAGTTGATTGAGCTAATTTCTGCCTTTTTTTCAATCTTTGCTCTTTTATTTTCAGAAATAATTTGTCAGCTAATTGAATAGAATTTAATGTTAACATTATCTCACCATATTGATTGATTAATTTTGCTACGTAATTTTTAAGATTGTTTTCATTATTAATAATTATTGGAATATTTAAATCTTTTGGTAGCTTAAACTTTATGTTTTCAATTATTTCTTTTAATTCATTTTTATTAAATAGATCGATTTTGTTTAAAATTAAAACAATTTTTTTCCCATCATTTATAAAAGAGCTGATTTCGTTTAACTCATTTCTATTTAAATCTCCCGAAATTACAAATAAAATAAGATCTGAGTTATTAATAGAGGAGTAAACTTTATCTGGGAATTTAATATCGCAGAAATCAAATCCTGGAGAATCTAGTAAATCTATACTGTTGAGTGATTGATCCTTAAATTTCCATTCTTCAGCCTGAATTTCTCTTGTGGTCCCGTTGATAATATCTGTTTTAAATATATCTTTTTTTAATAAAGAATTTAAAACTGAAGATTTTCCTACGCCTGATTTACCATATACGCCAATTCTTATTTTTTTTTCTTTGAGCCTAAAAAGTTGTTGATTAAAAGAAATTATGTCCCTATTAAAATAACTTTTTTCATAGTTGGTAAGATCAATAGTCTCCCACCAATTCTTCAAAAGTAAATAATTTTTTTTAATTTTAAATTGTTTCATGATTTATTTTTCCACCAGCCAGCCAAAACAGATAACACAGCTTCTGCACCAATAATGCCCACGAATCCTCCAAATTCATCTACTACTACTTTCACTCCTTTATGATTCTTGTCAAATCTTGTTAATAATTGATCTGCCTTAATCATTTCGGGAATGTAGTCCACAGGTTCGCAAATTTCTGACAATAATTTTTTATTTTCTCCATTAATTAATTCTGCTAACATTCTCTCACGGGGAACTACCCCCTGTATTTTGTCAACTTTATCTCCCAAAATAACCCACCATGGAGAGTTATCGCCCATTATAATTTTTGAAATTTCTTCAATATTCGAAGACCCATCAAGACAAGGTGCTGATACTCTAGGGATCATTAAATCTTTAGCTTTTAAATCATTTAATTGAAAAACCTTAAATATCATTGCTGCTTCATCAGCTTCTATCAAACCTTTTTGGCTTCCAATTTTTGCCATTTGTCTAATTTCTTCTTCATCTGTTGAAATTTCATTTTCTGCCGTAATAACTGGAAATATTTGTTCTATTAGTACTAAAAATGGCCTCATTAAAGTATGCAATATTCTCAATATAGGTACTGATAATAATGCGATTTGAACTGAGAATCTTGTACCAAGAGCCTTAGGTAGTACTTCTCCTAATAGTACGACTAGTATGTAAAAAGAAATTGAAAATAGGGTTAGGCCATAACTACTATTAATAACCAATGCTCCATATACACCTAAAATAAGACTTCCAATTATGTTAAATCCATTATTAGTAATAGTAATTACAGTTAATGTTCTCCCAAGATGTTTTCTAAGTTTAAGGAGTTGATTTGCAGAACTCTTTGGTTTTTGTTTAGAGGCTATCTCTAGAATTCGAATCGAATTTACAGCTAAAAAAGCAGCTTCTACTCCCGAACAACATGCTGACCCAATTAAGATAATTATTATAAGAACAATTAAACCGTAAACACTTGGTTCCATTAAAATAGATTAGTTACTAAATCTGTATTAATTCATTCTTCCATTTTTTTTTTAAACACGCCAATACACAATCTATGTTTAAACCTGAAAATAATGTATTTGAAGAAAGAAGAGAAATCTTCCTCAATAAATTAAATGGAAAAGCTGCTATTATCCCTGGTGCTAGCCTCGTAAAGCATCATGCGGATTGTGAATATCCTTTTAGACAAGATAGTAATTTTTGGTATTTAACCGGTTTTGATGAGCCAGATGCAATCGCTCTTTTCTTATCGCATAAGCCAAAGGGAGAGAGATTTATTATGTTTGTTGCTCCTAAAGATGTTATAAGCGAAGTCTGGCATGGCTTTAGATGGGGTTTAGAAGGCGCTGAAAAAGAGTTTAATGCTGATAAGGCTCACTCAATAAACGAATTAAAAGATTTACTCCCAGCCTATATTAATGGTTCTGACGAACTTGTTTTTTCTATTGGTAAGCATCCATCAGTTGAAAAAATAATACTGGAAATTTTTTCACAACAACTTGAAAATCGTTCAAGATTAGGCATTGGTGGAAATTCTATAAAATCTCCAGAAATTTATTTAAATGAGATGAGATTAATTAAAAGTGAATTTGAAATTAAGAGAATGAGAGAGGCTATTCAAATCTCAGCAGAAGCTCATGAATTAGTTAGAAAATCAATCTCATCAAAGAAAAATGAAAGACAAATTCAAGGTCTTCTAGAGGGATTTTTTCTGGAGAAAGGGGCGAGAGGACCTGCTTATAACTCAATTGTTGCATCAGGAGATAACGCCTGTATTTTGCATTACACTTCAAATAACTCACCTTTGAAGAAGGAAGATTTATTGTTAGTAGATGCTGGTTGCTCACTAATTGATTATTACAATGGAGACATAACAAGAACTATTCCAATTGGTGGTAAATTTTCGAATGAGCAAAAAGTTATCTATGAAATCGTATTGAATGCGCAGAAAAATGCAATTAAAAGTGCTGTAAAGGGATCGAATTCTAGTTATGTGCATAATGTTGCTTTAACAATTCTTATAGAAGGATTAAAAGAAATTGGTTTATTGTCAGGCAGTACTGAGGAGATAATTGAGAATCAATCTTATAAACATCTTTACATGCATAGAACTGGACATTGGCTTGGCTTAGATGTTCATGATGTTGGAGCATACAGAATGGGGGACTATGAAGTGCCATTAAAGAATGGAATGATTCTTACGGTAGAACCTGGGATCTACATAAGTGATAGGATCCCAGTACCTGAGGGACAACCCCCAATAGATGAAAAATGGAAAGGCATAGGGATAAGAATAGAAGACGATGTCCTTGTCACAGATACAAACCCAGAAGTTTTAAGTATTGCTGCACTAAAAGAAATTTCTGATTTAGAATTTTGAAATTTGACTTATCAAGTTAATAGATTTATTTTTTATTAAGTTTAAAGCTTAAAAATGAATAAGTCCGATTCATATGATTCGAAACTCTCTCAAGCAAGAGGCTTAGCTAGTCAGCTTGGCATGTTTGCAGAAGAAAACGATATTCCCAAAGATCTTTGGGATTCCTTGGAAGCTGCAATTTATGACTTTTATGAAGTTTCTCATGATAGATAAAAATTCCGTTTAGAAGTTAGCGATAACTAAAATCAAGAAATTTTGAATAAATCAATCAAAATGTGTCCATAAACTGATAAATTATTTATTGAACCTAAATAAGTGAATGACCTCATCAGATAAGTTAAATCAAAATTCAAAAGAAAAAAAAGAAAAAAACAGTGATGCACCAAACTCTAAAAATTCTTCTCCTAATTCAGGAATGATGGGTGCCACAGCTGTATTGGCGGCTGCCACAATTGATGAAGATGGAGTACCTACTGGTTATACTCCTAAGCCTGATGAAGGAAGGTTCATAATTAAAGTATTGTGGTTACCTGATAATGTTGCTTTAGCAGTCGATCAAATCGTAGGTGGGGGGCCAAGCCCTCTTACAGCTTATTATTTTTGGCCAAGAGATGATGCTTGGGAAAAATTAAAAAGTGAATTAGAAAATAAAGGTTGGATTACAGATAATGAAAGAGTAGAAATATTGAATAAAGCTACTGAAGTAATAAATTATTGGCAAGAAGAAGGTAAAACAAAGAAATTAGAAGAAGCTAAATTAAAGTTTCCCGAGGTAACTTTTTGCGGAACCGCTTAGATATTAGTTCTTTGCAGCTTGAATCCTTGCCTCAGCCTTTGAAATCTCTTTCAAGGCTTTGATTTTATCTGGATTTTTTTCATTCTCAGAAAATTTGCTAATTGTTAATTTTGCTTCTTTAAGATCTTTTTCAGCATTTTGAACATTAATTTCAGAACCAATTTCAGCATTATTTACTAAAACTATAACTTCATCTGATTCAATTTCAGCGAAGCCTCCCATAAGAGCTATTGATTTCCATTGGGAATTCATTCTTAGCCTTAAAACACCAATATCTATAGCAGTAACTAAAGAGATATGTCCTGGAAGTATACCAAGTTGACCAGTTGTACTCGGAAGGATTACTTCTTCAGCTTCGCCTTGATAAACGTTTTTATTAGGAGCTAAGACTTTTAGAGAAATTGCCATTAATTTAAAATTATTGAAGGTTTAAAATATATATAGATATTTATTTTTCTGATTTTATTTTTTCAGCCTTTGCTTTAACTTCATCAATATTACCAACTAAGTAAAATGCCTGCTCTGGTAAATCATCTAATTCACCTGATAAAATCATATTAAAACCAGCAATGGTATCTTCTAATTTTACATATTTACCAGACATTCCCGTAAATATTTCTGCTACAAAGAAAGGCTGTGAGAGGAATTTTTCAATTTTTCTGGCCCTGTCGACTGTTAATCTATCTTCTTCAGAGAGCTCATCTAAACCAAGAATTGCAATAATATCTTGAAGTTCTTTGTATCTTTGTAAAGTTGATTGGACAGCTCTAGCTGTTTTATAATGCTCATCGCCAACAACTGATGGTTGTAGCATAGTGCTAGTTGAGTCTAATGGATCAACAGCTGGATAAATCCCCTTAGCTGCAAGAGCTCTAGCAAGCACGGTAGTAGCATCTAAATGGGCAAAGGTTGTAGCTGGAGCAGGGTCTGTTAGGTCATCCGCAGGGACGTAAACAGCCTGAATAGATGTAATTGAACCTTCTAATGTAGATGTAATTCTTTCTTGCAATTCACCGACATCAGTTCCAAGAGTCGGTTGGTATCCAACAGCTGAAGGCATTCGTCCTAGTAATGCAGATACTTCAGAACCAGCTTGAACGAATCTAAAAATGTTATCAACAAAAAGTAGGACATCTTGTTTATTCACATCTCTAAAATGTTCGGCCATTGTAAGTGCTGATAAGCCTACTCTCATTCTTGCACCAGGTGGTTCATTCATCTGTCCAAAACACAAGGCAACTTTTGATTGAGTTAAATCATCTGCATTGATAACTCCAGATTCTTTAAATTCTTCATATAAGTCGTTCCCTTCTCTAGTTCTCTCTCCTACACCGCCAAAAACAGAAACTCCACCATGCTCCTTTGCGATGTTATTAATTAATTCTTGAATAAGAACTGTCTTTCCAACACCAGCTCCTCCGAATAAGCCAACTTTTCCTCCTTGTCTGTATGGGGCCAAAAGGTCGATAACTTTAATACCAGTTTCAAAAACTTTTGGCTTAGTTTCTAGGTCAGTCAACTTTGGTGCAGCTCTATGAATTGGAGCAGTATCTTTAGTATTTACAGGACCTTGTTCATCTACTGGTTCTCCTAAAACATTAAATATTCTTCCTAAAGTTGCTTCTCCTACAGGTACAGATATTGGTGCTCCTGTGTCGATTGCCTCCATGCCTCTTACAAGGCCATCTGTGCCACTCATTGCCACTGCTCTTACTCTATGGTCACCTAGGAGCTGTTGGACTTCAGCAGTGAGCGCTATGTCTTGCCCAGCTGGATTTTTAGCTTCAATTCTTAAGGCATTTAATATCTTGGGCAATTTCCCAGCTGGAAATTCTACATCTAAAACTGGACCAATTACCTGACGAACTACGCCTTTTGTTTGTGAAGAAGTTGATGGAGTTGCTACCATTTTTTATTGTTTGGTGATGAATAGCTGATTTAAACAGCTCATGATCCGAAAATACTACCACTTAATGGGTAGATTCGTTAAATGGGTTCGGCCACCCGCACAGTTTAAGTATGGTTTAATTGCCGCTTTGCAGATTATGTTGTTGATGATACGGAGGGAGTACTTCTCTTTCCATTTTTAATGACGCAAAGCGTCTCAATTATGATCCTCCATTAATCTATGGCAGCTGTTTCACTTACAGTCTCTACAGTAAAACCACTGGGAGATAGAATATTTATCAAAGTTTCCGCATCTGAGGAAAAAACTGCTGGGGGCATTCTTTTGCCTGATTCAGCTAAAGAAAAACCACAGGTTGGAGAAGTTGCTCAGGTGGGCCCTGGCAAACTTAATGACGATGGTTCTCGACAAACTCCAGAAGTGAGTATTGGCGATAAAGTTTTGTACAGCAAATATGCTGGAACAGACATTAAATTGGGAGGAGATGAATATGTCTTGCTCTCAGAAAAGG